>NZ_NOLK01000070.1:0-39512 GCF_002245985.1 Nostoc sp. 'Peltigera membranacea cyanobiont' 232 | reverse complement strand
AACGACCTGATTTCAGAAGGCATTGATTACGAATGTACAACTGATGCTTTCTACAACCTTCAGAAAGAAAATAATCACCTATTTGACTTCATAGAAGCCGCAAACATAGGCTATGTCCCTGATAAGGAAATGACTGCAAAAGAGTTATGGGTAAGACTGGAACATTACTACACTCAAACTGGCACATTAACTATAGATTCCGATAACAACCGCAGAACGTGGAGCGAACAGGTTAGACCCAGTGACAAAAACGTGAAGGGCATCAACCAAGTCATCGCTCGAATCGCTCAACTTTTCCCCAAGGCTGTCAAGGGAACTAGGTACTGTGACATTGCTAAAAGAAACATCCCAGTACTGAAAGGCATCGGCATTTTGGAAGTTACCCGCACCACTCTAGAGGAAACCCGCACCACTTCCGCACCACTTGCCGCACCAGAAACCTCGCAAAATCAAGACTTCCGCACCACCCGCACCACTTTTTCAGATTTACAGGAAAAAAACATTGAAGAGGAAGAGGTGAAAATTGAATTGCTTTCTCCTCCAGTGAAAAAAGAAGAATATGCCACCTCAACTGGTGCGGGTGATGCGGAACCCTTGCAGGATAAGGAAAACTGCTGCGGTGAGTCCTGCGGAAATGGTGCGGATCAACTAGAAAGTGGTGCGGGTATGCCAACTGAGGATCAGGCAGCGATCGCCGCGCCAATTGCATCCGATACTGTTTCGGTAAAAGCTGAGTCTGAGTTCTCATACTCACTGTTGCAGATTGAAAAAGACGGCGGGGACATCGCAGGGTTTGTTGGTTGCCAAGTAGAAGTGCGATCGCTTGGTGGATCAGTCAAGTTTGTAGGTGAAATGATTAACTACGACTCCAAGAATGGAATTGTGACTGTGGCAACTGAGCAAGGGAACCGAGATGCAATTTTATGCGAGGCATTTGTAATTGACTAAGGAATATTCTCTATGAGCGAAAAAGCTAGATCCTTATCAGATGTTGAATTTGAGTCAAATATTGTTTGGCTAAAAGACATTAGCAATATCCCTTATGTTAGAGAACATTTTGAAAAATTTGCTAGCAGAAGAAAGGGAAAGCTTAAATATGGTAAGTATCAGGTTATTGGCTATTCCGAATTAGAAAGTGACGCTCCTAATAGTGGAATGCCTGCTTGTTTCGCTCGTCGGGTGTTTTGGCTTACTGACTATGACCGTTTCTATGAAAAAGAAGGAGTTTACAAGGTTGGTTGCCCAATGGAAGCAATAGATCCGTTAACCGTTGCCCCAAAAGTTTTAGGAAAGATAACAGAAAGAGCTTGGAATGGAACACTGTCAAATGATGTTGACTAGCAATATTTATTAGTACCCCAACGCGGGGAGCAAACTTAACTTTTGTAAATGCTTGTGCCAGTTGTAATGCCGACCGTTTAGGCTGACCACTATCGTATTGAGGTGCGCGGTAGAGAGTTCGCCGTCAAAAACTTCGTATACGAACTAAAAACTTACCCCAATGGCTCAATTTTGGCAAATTTATGTATTATCAAAAATTGGCTCCCATTATTGCTGATTTATGGCACGCCAATGGCATCTCAATGGAATTTTGAAACATTCTTTCTCAACTAATTATCACTATTGAGAATTAGGGTTAAAACTGGCTCAATTATGGCACGCCAATGGCAGGGCTATGGCATACCAAAGTCCAATCACCTAAATTCCGCATTTTTAGATATCACAGTGACATTATGCTTTCACGGGAGAATAATATTGAATTCTGACGCACAGTACGCCATATTTGGCGGAAAGTTTTTTTGAAAAAAATTGATGATTTCAATGAATTTCAAATCACTTGTCACAAAAAGAACTACTAAATAAATACGTTAATACTACAAAAGGGACTGTACAGTTCACTCTCTTCAAGGCAAGCAAACAAGGCTTGGATGATTTCTGAAAAAGCAACGCTATCGGTTGGATGTGGCAGCAGAGGGGCATCAAAGAGAGCAGGTGCAATCGCCCGATCTACAAGAAGGAAGAGATTGGTAATCTAATGGCAGGAGGCAAGATTGGCGATCGCAATCTCAGTGATAGAGTAGTGTTGCGGCGACCAAAGGGCTACCTTTCAAACATCAGTAATTCCGGCTGTGCTGCTAGTATTTTTGATGCTTCTGTAAAATTGACTATCCCGTTAGTCTTCGATTGGAGGTGCAGAAGCTTCCGCTATGCCGTAAGCTGATAAACGCTTCAATAAAGCTTCAACTAATTGTGTATCCAGGTAAGCATGGATGTATACAGCTTTGCCCCACTGCATCTTGATTATGTGAACTCCCTCATTGACATACTCCTCACCATCTGCGGGCATGGCGGTATCAACCCACTCCACAGCAATTGTTGTGTCCCAAGGAAACCCGCTAACAACAATGTTTTTAATCTCAAATTCTAATTTGGGTGACAAAAGATAAAGACGCTTAAACCACTGCCGCATTGACTCAACACTATGACGAGTCCCACCCAGGGCATGAGTGCCGCTAAAGGTATGAGTAATTGAAGGAGAAACACCTTGAAGAACTGATTCATAATTACCGTGGTTCAAATACTCAAAGGTTCTCTTGACAAACTGACGAACAAAATAGGTGTACATACGAATGGCTCCTTCCAACTAAGCTTTCGTTTTGTGCTGAGATGAACTCATAAGTTGTTTTATTTGATGTCCTTTCCACATCCACAGTCCAGTCAGAGTCAAGACTGGAATAATCAATATCCGCATAGATAGGAGAAACTCAGCTTGATTCCGCCAAGGGGAATAAACAAAGGTTCCAATTGCCACAGAACTGATGAGATGAATCCATCGGAGGAGATTTCGTTCTTTCATCGGTTTATATGTTTACGCTGACAACATTAATCTACCGCCTTATGTTTCCACTGTCAACATACTTGAGCTAAAATTTAGGCATCCTGTATATGCCTGATCACAAGTGATGTCAGAACGAGAACCTTATCATCATGGAGATTTGCGCCAAGCCCTCATTGCTGCTGCTTTAGAACTTATTTCTGAGAAGAATGTTGAAGGGGTTTCTCTACGAGAGGTGGCGCGTCGAGTCGGTGTCTCTCATGCAGCTCCCTATCGGCACTTTGCGGATAAAGAGTCTCTGCTGGCCGCTGTAGCAAAAGATGGATTTCAAATGTTGCATCACAAATTGGAAGAGGCAATTCAAAACTCATCTGCTGATCCTGTGCAGCAAATACAGGATAGTGGGGTTGCCTACATAACATTCGCTCTTGAACATCCTTCGCACTATGATTTGATGTTTGGTGCTTATCGCTCATATTCTGCTCAACAAAATCCTGAGTTGGAATATGCTGCAAGACTTGTCTTCATGGTTCTTGTTGGTGCGATTGCACGGGGACAGCAGGCAGGGGTGATTCGGGCAGATGATTCTGAACAATTAGCCTTGACAGCTTGGGCGTTAGTACATGGTTGGGCAAAGCTGTGGATGGATGGTCAAATTCCCTTCTGTGCCACTCAATCCACTCATCATCTCGCTGTCTTCGTTACCCAGATATTAGTTGAGGGACTAGCTAAAACCGAAACTTAGTACTTACTTATACAAAAAAGATTATCGGTGATGTAGCTACCTCCACACTACCTATTTAAAGACTCAATTCATCATCCTGCTCCTGCTGTTGCTGATTCTGTTGCCTTAACTGCTGCCCATAATCGAGTAGCTGCTGATTCCAATCGTCAGCTTTGCACTTGATCCTGAATGACTGTGGCAGTAGTTCCTTAACAACTCGTGCAGCTGCATTACCCTCATCGTCCGAGTCAAAAGCCACTTGTAAATTAGGAATATGCTGCAATTGTTCTACTGGTAAGCTTTTGGGATTATCTACCGCCATGTACAAAGTTCTATTGGGTGGCACGTCGCCTCTAAGCTGATATTCCAGCATGGCGAAAGACACGGCATCGATGGGCGATTTCAAAAGCACCACTTTCTCTACAGGATCAGTTGGCTGTCCGCCTAAGCGGAAGTGAAACCAGCCCTCACGCCGCTTAGTCCCTTTCTCGTAACCTTTGAAAGTATTGTTTTCGCCCCGTGTCCCTCGCAGGAACGCACCTTTGCCCTGGGGTTCTTCGCCAAGATTCCGCATGACGAACACAGCGTTTTGTTGGTCATCAGCGTAAACTAACCCTCTTTTATGCAGAAGTTCCACAAAATTTTCAGGTATTCCCCGTTTCTGGGTCAGGTAGTTGGAGACAGAAGACCACTTGCTTTTTTCCTCAACAGGTAGCTGAAACGGGGTTCGCGGTTCTAACTGTATAATCTCAGCAGCCACTTCACGAGTTTTTGCGATCGCTGCCCCAATAGCCCCAGCTTCACCAAATCGCTCATGCAACCAGACGACCGCTTGCCGTAGATTGCAATTGTTGACGTGCATCACCAAGTCAATTGCACCGCCGCCACCCTTCTGCTGTTCGGGGGCGAAGTCGTAGAATTTGGGCCCATCTATATTAATGATGTGTCCGTGACCCCGCCACCGCTCACGCTCGTAATTTAGCCCCAACTCCCAGGCGACATCCTCTAAGTCCAAGTCGCGCAGTTGTTGGGTTTTCAATTCCAGCTCGCGCACAATTTCTTCTAGCCGTTGTCGTTCCTTCTCGCTGGCTCTAGCCCGTTGCTCTGCCCTCTCCAATCGCTCTGCCATGAAAGCCCGGTCAGCGAGTTGGTGGTTGATGGCGTGGAATTGGTCATCATTCTGAATCCGGGCAACGTAATTTGTAGCTGATTCAAAAGGTTCGGGTTCAAGTTTTTTATTCGACCAGACGGCAGTGAGTGGTTCACTGTTAACGGCTTGGTAATATTCTTTGACTTTGGTGTGGGTTGCCTTACTGCCCTTGACCCCCCGTTCAATGCCCAAAGGAGCAAGTGCAGCAGCATAGCTATCTTGCAGCTTGGATAACTTAATGCTGGCAGCACGACCATTACCCCCAAACATTTCTTTGTGGCTTAACTGCTTGGTTTTCTCGTTGATCGGTACAACATAGGCATGAATGTGAGGAGTAGCTTCATCCAAATGCAATTCTGCCCTGACGCATTTATCACCATAGTTGTTGACTAGCCAACTGCGAGAAGCCTTAACAAAGTCCAGCATTCGGGGATTATCCCATTCGCCTGGCTTTGATGGATCATCGGGGCGAAAATATTCTGGGGATGCTGAAAGAAAAATATCGCTACACAGCACGGCATCCTTGCGCGGTTTGTGTAAAGTTGTGTTGGCTATCTTGTTTTTCACCAAAACTTCAAGCGGTGAATCATCCTCCATGCCAATCAGCCGGATATTTTTTTTAGTGGTGTCGGCATTTGGGGTATCTTGTAAACGTGCGGTATGCTTCTCGCTACCGCCAATGTTGCCGAAAGACTTGAGTTTTTCAACGCGCAGAATCGCTAAAGCCACCATTCTTTTTTCTCGGATTTTACAGTTGTGCCATCATGTGTGCAAACTCCCCGCAGGGGCGAACGTAACTTCTGCGTCTTGAGCGAAGCGAAAGATGGGCGCAGCCCACCCGCAGGGCGCGGAAGTGTAGTGAGTACACCACCAACATGGTACACCGAGACGAAATTCTGCGGCAACAGCACCCACTCCTGCTGCAAAGCGACCTCTTGGCACAAATATAGAGCAACTCAGCACAAATATTGAGCAACTTGGCACAATTTGGTCAGCCGAAATTGGCATTTAGGGTCATGAACCGAGGTAAATCACGAGTGCCAGATTGTGCTAAATTAGTGCAATATCTGCACTCCTGTAGTGCCATTCTGCTCTAAATCTGCACCAAAATTAAATCATCGTTTTAACCAGCTATTTGCATGACTGACATTTACCTCAGCGTGGACGTTGGTGGGTCGCAAACTAAGATAATTTATCAAGTGGATGACCAGACTAAACCAAATTATGTTCTGCTGCCACCAGCGATAGAAGAGATTACTAAGGATAAACTCAATTTTTTCATGGAACGCTTGGGCTGGATTGGTAGCCCCTCACCAGACCAACAACTGTGGGTTGAGTGGAATAACAGAGTGGTGGTGTTGGGTGAGTTCGCGGCTAACTTTGATCCGCTTGACCGGATTAAGGAACTTAAATATGAGAATGCCTTGTGGAAGGTACTGGGGGCTGTTGGCTTAATTGTTGAACTCAGCTTAGTTAAGGTGACGGCGAAAAAACAAATTAACTTGGAGTTGGCGTTACTTCTGCCGTGGAATGAGTACAGCGATCGCCGTCGCTTTGAAGAACAGTTACGGGTGATGCTGGCTAATTTTACGGTACGCAAACAATATTTAAAGGTGAACTTAGAGCGTTTCTTGTGCCGTCCTGAAGGTGGGGGATTAGCGGCACTGCGAATCAAACAGCAGGGGGTAGATTGGTTACGCACTTCCCAACTGGCGGTGTTGATGTTCGGTCACAGGAACACGACAGCACTTTATTTCGACCGGGGGCAACTGAAGCTGGGGGATAGTCCACTGTTGGGCTTTGCCAATATGTTGGATATCGTGCTGGATATGACCAGTGGTTTAGACCGAGAGCGTTTAGCTAATTCTTTATTTGATGCACGCTACACGATTATTAATAAGGTCTACAGCAAAGACCGTAATTGCTCGGCACGCCCTGATTGGATAACTTTTGACCGAATACAAGCCCTAGCAAGTGCGAAAGACCCCACTTTAAGACAAAAAGAAATTTCTCATATTGCTGATGCAATCAGAGTAGCAACAGCCCAATATTGGGATAAACTCAATCGGTGGATGGACAAAATATTACCCAGACCGTTGAACGAAGTAATCATCGGTGGGGGCGCTGCTTACCATGTAGAAGTTGAGTTGGAGAAGTATTTTAATTGTGCATGGCAACTCAAGAAAATAGATACGTATAGCAGTGTTTACGAGAGAACTGGTCAATACATCCCCAAAGACGACAAATTGCCAATGATACCGATGGTTTGGGGTAGCGGTTTTATAACTCAGGTGCAAGAAACTTTTAATTTAGATGAAGAACAAACGTACAGGTATAGTACCTCAGCGCGTTTGGTGGACTGCTTTGGGATGTTTGATTATTTGTTGGGGATGGAGACAAGTCAATGAACCAAAGCAAAAAGAAACGCAAGTCTCTTTCTTTGCGGCTTCAGCCTTATGAGGGTGATGTTTTAGCGGAGGTGGTTGATTACTTGAACTCGTTGCCCAAGGATGAGGCACAGCGTAAGATGGCTGATATCTTGGTGGCTGCTTTCTTGCCAGTGGCGCGGTATTCAAGCGGTAATTTTACGCCAGAGCAGATCCGTTTTGCTTGCTGGGAAGCGCAAGACTCGTTGAATAAACACGGTAGTTATATGCGTTTTGCACTGTCGGTGGAACAACCGCAGTTTGTTCTGTCACAGCCAGCGTTGACTGCACCAGTTGTAACTGTCAATGCCCCAAGCTACAAGAGTAATGCTTTAGAGTCGCCTGAGCTTTCAGGGGAAGCGGCTGATTCAATCAGACCCGCTTCAATAGTTCAAGGTCAGGCTTCGTCTCAAGAATTGGATGCGATTTTTGTCGGAGATTGAGCGAAGAATATTTGAACAATAGCCGCCGCAGTTGTAGCTGTTAACTGTGAGGCGGCTATTGTCGTGCTTATGTAGTTTGTTGGTAGTCTTTTTTGAGGGCTATTTTTTTCTTTTTCGGTTTTGGCTGTCAAAAACTTTCCGCCAAATATGGCGTACTGTGCGTCAAAAAAAGATGGATTACAGAGCTTATGCGCTAATTAGCGTGTTTAAAACTCGTTGGCAAATATGGGGATAAATCAGGTGACTTTTGGGAATTATTGGGAATTATTGAGCTAATGAGAATTTGGTGACTGGAAGATGTTGAAGAGGTTAAAAAATCAGGGATGAATTTGAATTTGCGTTCTGTAGGATTGGGATATATTGAGTTTAATTGGTGAGAATTGGTGAAAATCGGGAATTTGGGCGATTTTCGGTGTCACGCACAAAACAGCAAATTCAAAGCACAATTGTAATCTTTCACAAGATTTATTTACAAAGGCTGAAGGCATTACGGTATAGGCGTTTTAGCCTTTTAGGAACAATTATTAACAAGGGGTCAAAAACGGGGTAAATTTTTGTAGATTTAATGTTGAGTCTTGGTTCTCGTTCAAGCCGAATGCTCAACGTTTACTTTGAAAGTGATCAACTACGATAGCCAAGCGATCGCGCATCTTGTGGTCAACCTAATCCAAGATAGAATCAGGAACGAAAAAATTCAATTGATGATGAGCCAGGGGTAAGCGATGGAAGCCAAAAGCGAAGTGACAATAAAATTTAGTGGCGAACTACCAACAGCTACACCTCTTGAGAATAAGAAAGTTGCAATCGAGTTCACTGACCAGAACGGTATAGTCTTCACTGCTCAAGTTAATGCCAAAAGCTGGCGGAAGGCTGAGGCTAGCGCCTCAGAATTCGCAGACTGGGCTGGGGCTGTATCGGGGAAGCTTGGCCAACGCACAGAGAACGGGTTTGAAATTATTGACGCTGGGGTTCAAATCTTTGAAAAGAAAGCGAAAGAGCCTAAACCAGATGTAGGGGTGGCTGAAGCTGGCGCAAGTTAATAGATGTGTCTTAAGCATTCATGTTCAATGAAAGGAAGAGCATGGATGCTAAGGCATTTGTTCATCTTTGGGTATAAGTTCCCATTAAAGATACTTAAGGCTTTTGGAATAGATTGAAAGAAGAATATCTTAGTGAGAGCCGCAGTTTACAATCATAAAAGCAATTCAAAAAATTACAGATTTTAATTTTGTCCGCATGACAATTACGAACGATACACAGCAGTTATTAGTTAATAATCAACAGATAAGGCCGACAGAGCCACTAGAATCTCGTGCAATTGGTCGGCTCTGGGGGAAGTATGTACCAAGTAGTGAGCTTATTTATCAAGGACAACTAATAACTGCTGACGGTGTAATGCTTGAGACAAACCTTGCTAAGAGAGCATCGAAATTAGTTCAACAATCTCAACTTGATTTATCAGTTGATTACCTGTGGACTGTTTACCCCAGAACACCATTCAAAGATTCTCCGACCAAACTTCGGGTGACTTTGATAAATGTTCGCAAGGAAAAAGAATATACCGACTCAGTAAAAAGCGAATTGCAGTTAGTAGCTGATAACTTTTCTGTACAAGGATTAGTTATATATCAAGACTATGAATTTGGGATAGTACTCGTTAAAATTCACCAAAAACCTCAGAGAGAATTTGAACCACCCAAAGATTTCCAACTAAGACTAATCGGATTTTTACCATCAAATTCGATTCATAAATTCTGGAATTTTAATGTGCGACGTGTCGGGACTAGCTTAGTAATTCAATCAGGGGAGTGCATTAAATTACAGGAGCGTGAGCAATCATCTACTTCAGATATCTCAACCAGCACGGCTGGATATACTACTGAGTTAACTGAAAGCTAAACCGACAGAAAACTGTAATTATTCCCTTCTTAATTACTGATTTAATCAACGTTTCAGAGTGCATTGCCGCAATAATTTATTATGCCTAAACGTAAATCCACCAAGACTAATAGTTCATCATCTCAACAAGAAGCTGCGCCAAATCAACCTGCCATTTTGCGTGTCGTCAAGCAAAAATCTACTGCCACAGACGATAATAACTCTGCACAATCTGAATCACCATCAACTAGCGTACCAACAGAAAATCAGCCAGTTGAGCCGGAATTAGAAGTAAATAATAACCAGAGTCAAAGCATTGCAGTTTCAGAATCAAATAGTAGTCCTGTCCTGATTTATGACGCTGTGCCTCAAACAATAGAAGCAGAGTATGAACAGTTAGCTTTACCGACAACTCTCGAAGCCGCACCAGTTAATTCATCATCATCAACTGCTTTGATTGAAAATACCTCTGCTGAACATGAGCAATCAGAGATAGAAACAGAGCAACCGCAATTAAGGAATAAACCAGCCTATAAAAAGTTATCAACAGCAACTAATAGTTCAGGACAGACTTTTACTGTCAAACAAAAGATTGAGGTAAGTACAGGTAACTTTGGTACACAAACGGTTTTTATTATCTCTTTATATGAAGCACCAGATAGCAGTATTTGGGCTTATTACCATCCTGTAGATAAAAACCAAAGACAGCTATGGAAGCGGGGGTGCTGTCGGATTGAGGATTTGAAAAAGCTTTCAATGGAAGTAAGTACTAGTTGAGCGAGTAAGTAGGAAGCTTACTGTTCAGTTGTCGTAAAGCAATTTTGAAGAGTTAATGATCATTCAGGGGATTAAGATTTGCTCATTGTAATATGGGCATATATACGGAAAGCCTTATACTGAAACAGAGTTATTCTCTTCTGTTCTTTAAAGAACATATACCACATCATTCCCCCCTGTTGGGGGTATTTTTATGGCAGTAGTGGTAAGCGTGAGTGCCGGAGACATCAATGAATTGACAATACTTTAAGGTAGCGATTCCACGTATGACTAAGAACGTTGAACACAGCCCAAGAACGCCCTATTTTCGTTTTCAGCCTCTATTTTTGAAATCGCAGCTATCTTGACTCAACCTCTAAATAGGGTTGCAAACATAGCTTGCAAGTGTCATAAAACTATCTCATAATGGTAGTCCAACTCCAGCACGGAGGCAGGTGGCATAAAGAGAAGGTGAAATTGAAAAATATAGCTGGAAATGATGTATCTATTTTTTTGTTCCAATTTGAATTATGCGGTTATGGCATTGACTTTGTTTTGAATGAGGTTATTGCCTCTGACATGTACCAAGATGTAGATGAGAAAATAAAACCGCTTGTCCACGCATGTTGCGAAACACTTTCACGGTACAAACACTTGAGCATCAGCAAGGTCATTATGGACGGCAATTTTCTTGTTACAGGAGAATTTGAGGTGATGCTGAGTAAGGGGTTAGGACGACACTTTATACATCAGGAAAAGGAGCGGTTATTTCAGGATGCCAAGAATATTGCCGATCTCTTAGCGGTGGTAATGAATAGAAGAACTCAAGAACAAGAGGAAGGGAGAACACGGAGTTCATCCTCAATAGATCACTCACCAATTCCTGATAAGTGAATCAAGCTGAGAATTTCACCAATGTTCTCCGCAACTTCCTCAGCTAAGAATCTTTTCTCAATTTTCTAAAAGCTTCCTAATTTATTTTTAATTGTTTCCAAAGCATCCAGATAATCTATATAAATAGATTTAAAATATTCTCTGGCTGTTATTGTTTGATATTCTTTTAAATATCTTGCTAATATGCTGCCTTGATAAAGTTTATCATAATTGTTTATTAAAGAATCATTAAAACCTAAATCATAGTCAATATCTTGAACAAAAAACCAACGGCGTTCATGTTGGGTTTTAAACTGTATATACTCTTGACCTATATTGACTCCATTATGTTTAGCATAAGCTTCTACATAATGGAGTGCTGAATAAAAACACATAGTAACTGCCCAATCATATAATCCAGATTGGGCAGTAGCTTTTGCGGCTTCTTCATTCAGTTCAGATTGTTTTTTATGGATAGAAGCCCTTGGCATTTTTGTAATTTAAACACAAGTAAAATCTACAAAACAGCAATTTTCTGGTCGTCAAAAGCAGAAACTAATTCAGTCCTAAAATAATACCTTTCATTAGTTGTATTTCTCAACATCCTGCATTCATGAGAAACCAGGCTTCGAGCTTCTTCTAAAATTCGCTCTATTCTTTCAGGGTTTAACTCTGGTTCAGAATATTCTTCATAGGGATTAATTGAGTTCAGCAGTTTGATTTGAAATGTAACAGCATGGTAATTGCCAGGGATTGAAAAAATAGGTTTTACTGATTCAATACCATCCAGTTGAATCAGTTTATGAACTATTTTTTCTATGTAATTTTTTTCTAAATTCTCAAAAGCAGTAAGAATGTCAATATCACGGATTTGTCTTGATAAAACCTGTATAGATTTATAACTTCCAGACAAGAGATATTTTCTAGGCAAGAGAGTTTTTTTTGTCAAATCCAGAGATTGAATGTACTCAACAGTTGTTGTTCGCAATCTCGGAGCAGTTACCATCTGTTTCTCTCCCATAAGCTTAAATGAAAATTGTCTGAATTTTACTGCAACACCATAATGAGTCATACATACAAATGTACGGCATTTTCCGCAAAAAAGCATTAGACTATAGACTCTAAAGCCTACTCCTCGCAAGAAAGGCGAACAGCATTGGCTCTCAAAAGCACTGCTGCTACTTGGTTTGAAAACTATCGGTAAGAAATTAAATGCTGAAGTTTCTTACTTTAGTCCTTTTCTCCTTTTCTGAGCATTTTTACCATCTGCGGCAATCCGGCGATCGCCCGTGCAGTCGTGAAATATTGGTGGTAAGATATGCTGCTTTTTATTTTGAATTGGCGAAAATACGCATTGCTAACAATTTATGTTATTGCCAATACAACTGTTTGCGAATAAACTCACGGGGACTGTACTAACCAGTAGACCATCCTCCAGGGGTTGAGTCAAACTATCGCTGTTCAGGTTTACTCTGTCCAAGCTGACGGTTGATACTTTGGAATATTTTAGATTTTTGAATTGGTGAAATGTTGTATTATCGCCAAGTTAGCATTTTATAAATAAAGAAATACAAATTTTCGCCATTTTAAGAGTAAACTAGCAGCATTTACTGGAGTACACAGAGTGATAATCACCCTTGCCAGTTTCAAGGGAGGTGTTGCCAAAACAACAAGCGCCATCCATATTGCTTGCTTTCTATCTCAGCATGGCAGTACTTTGCTAGTTGATGGCGACCCAAACCACAGTGCTACAGGATGGGCAAAGCGAGGAGCATTACCCTTTAAAGTTGTGGATTTACTACAAGCTCCTATGCACAGCCGTAATTTTGATCATGTGGTCATTGACACAGCAGCTAGGCCAAGCCACGAAGATTTAGAAGCACTCGCAGATGGGTGTAATCTATTAATTCTGCCTACTACCCCTGATGCTTTAGCGATGGATGCACTGTTGCAGACTGTAGGCGCTCTCAAATCATTAGGCAGCGATCGCTATCGTGTGTTGCTTACAATCATTCCCCCAGCCCCCCGCTTAACCGGACAGCAGGCACGGGAAGCATTGTCGGCAGAGGGAATACCACTATTTCAACATGGGATTAGACGATTTGCTGTTTATGAAAAAGCGGCACTGGAGGGGTTGCCAGTTTATCAAGTAAAAGACCGCAGCAGCAAAATAGCATGGCGCGAGTATCAAGAGGTGGGTAAGGAGATATTGTCATGAACAACCCTAAGCCTAGCCCTTTTAAAAAGTTATTTGAAACCAAAGAGGAAGAACCACAAATTGAGCCAGAACAACCGTTAGAAGTAATCACAGAGAGTAACGTGACACAGACTCCAACACCACAAAAGACAGCGCCAATTCAAGAAGAACCCCGTAAACGTGGCAGACCTGCAACAGGTAAGCGGTCTGATGATGCTTGGATTGGGCGCACCTACTATGTGAAACGCTCAACAGATTTAGATGTAGAGGAAGAATTACTTAAACTAAAAAGACGTGGCGTAGAGATTGATAAAAGCGAATTGGTAGATTTTCTAATGGCTGTCTGGGTGAAATGGCAGCAAGGTGAAAATATAGATTTACTAATTGACGAATTTACGCCAAGGCGAAATTCTAAATAAAATTGAGTCGTTGCTGAATGAGGAGAGCGAGAAGAATCAGGTGCGGTGGGGAGGGACTGTATTGTTTAACCTAGCTACTGAGGCGATCGCTCAAAATACTGAGCAGTCCTTTTTCCTTTTATGAGGAACTGGGATTGGCTTCTGGGCACTGGTATCAGATGGGAATCCACCAGACGTTTGTACCAGTAGACTATCGCTTTTAATAAATCCTGGTTTCCACGGTAGTAGAAATAAAAATAATGTAATATTTTTAACGCTATATATATTGATATTCAAGGGTAAGCTTACTTATTAATAACGTCTAATTGTTATTTGAAAATTTGTTTAAATAGAAATTTACTAATAATAAACCTAACTAATTTTACCTAGCTATCTAAATTCAAACTTCAGTGGTTTCCACCTCGGCGAAGTTAAATTTATATAGATAGTATGTAACTTGATATATCACTTACCGCCCTTGGGAGTGAGTATTAATTTAAATGAATATCAAGAAGCCGTTAGCTATTAAGCAGCCTGAAGTCGGCAAGCTTATCCGCGAACTGCGCCTACAAACGGGTCTAACTCAAGAACAGTTTGCAGCAGTATTAGGTGTAACTTTCCCCACTGTTAATCGGTGGGAAAATGGGCGCAATCAGCCCTCACCTATCGCTATGAAGCAGATAGAAAAAATGCTGTTAGAGGTGGGCGATCGCGGACAAGAATTGCTGGCGAAATATTCGACTCCATAGTTTATTTAGGATGATTTTTGGGCTGAGTTCCTATATTTTCTATAGCTAATGTCTGCAATACACAAGCTTGTTGTTAGTGCAGACATGATTAGCTGTGGCAATTTTGCTGCAAGTGTTTAATTATTAGCGCTTGCAACAGCATTCTGCATAGGTTCTCTCTAACTATCCCACCAATAAACATCTTAATCAACTCCCAAAAAATTAGATAAATAAGAGATTGGTGGTTTATGACTTTCAACCAGGATAATTCCTATGCCTTTATGGTTGGAACTGAGGATGATCGTGTTGAAGCATTAAAAGAACTATTAGGATATCCAGTATTGCAGCATGACCCTCAAGGTTCTGATTTTTGGTATTTGCGTCCTGGTAAAGATGAAAATGATGCTTTAGAAACTTGCCCAATTGCTATTGGCTTTTACTCAGAATTAAATGAAGCAACAGACCAAGAAATTAAACAAATTCTGACATCAAAAGAAAAGCAACATGAAATATACGGTCATTACGCCAATAGAGAATTTGAACAGCAGCCTGTAATGTATTTATTGCTACCCACTACAGAAGGGACTGGGCGAGTGCCGTTGGTGCTGCCAACTGAAGGGGGGCTGCGTCAGCGACAGATTGAAACTTTCCAGTGGAACGACGCAGAACTGATAGCCCGTTTAAATCGCCTCAAGCAAGGGAAATTGCCCATTGCTACTAAATCATTCTGTTCCATTCCCCAGGTAGATTGGGTATTTTACCCAGCAGCAAAAACAGCAGGCGAATTGGCAAGGGCGCTGGCTGAGGCAGCACGCCGGATTGAGCAAGCTATCCCCAGAGTTTATAAAAATGAGGAAAATGAGGCAACTGATGGTTATCTGCACAAGTTGCTGAAGAGTTTTCAAAAGGAGTTATTGCCCACACTGCAACTGACTTCAGATAATGAGAAAGACTATAGTTTTGCGGATATTTACGCCCAAACTATTGCCTATGCGCTGTTTACTGCCAGGGTATTTGGCTATGTAAGGGATAAGAGAGAAGGTAGAGAAAAAGAAACTCATTTTGATAGAGAATCTGCTTGGCAGCAGTTACCGGAAACTAACCCATTTCTCCGCAAGTTATTTGAGGATATTTCTCAGCAGACACCAAAGGAACTAGGAGATGAGTTAATTGGTGCGATCGCAGATATTTTTGGTATACTCCGGGCAGCCAAGATGGATGCAATTCTCTCGGATTTTCAACTGAAGATGAACCGGGAAGATATTGTTATTCGCTTCTATGAAGATTTTTTGGCAGCTTACAAGCCACAGATGCGGGAACGGCGGGGTGTTTATTATACACCAGAGCCTGTGGTTTCTTATATGGTGCGGTCTGTAGATATTTTGGTGAAGGAGAAGTTTAATAAGCCGTTGGGGTTGGCTGACCCAGAAGTAGAAATTCTTGAACCTGCTTGTGGAACTGCTAGTTTTTTACTTTATATATTTCGCTTAATTCATGAACGTTTTCATGATATTGAATACCGAGAATTATTTAAATTTAAAGTTGGTGATATATCCTGGTCACAGTATGTAGAGAATCATCTACTAACTCGAATTTATGGTTTTGAGCTATTAATGGCTCCCTATGCGATCGCTCACTTAAAAATAAGTTTATTTTTAGAAGAAACTGGTTATAAATTTGATAGTGGTAAACGGCTAGAAATCATATTAACTAATACTTTAGATGTACCAGAGCGTAAATCAGAAGTTTTGCTAGGTGAGTATATTTCAGAAGAATCAGACAGGGCTGTAGCTATTAAACGTGATCAGCCTGTCATGTTGGTAATTGGAAATCCACCATACTCGTATGAGTCAGAAAATACGGGTGAATGGATAACCTCTTTAGTTCATGATTATTATCAAGTTGATGGTAAGCCTTTGGGAGAACGTAATCCAAGAGGATTGCAAGATGATTATGTAAAATTTATTCGCTTTGCTCAATGGAAAATAGAAAAAACAGGGCAAGGAATTTTAGCATTTATCAATAATCATGGATTTTTGGATAACCCTACATTTAGAGGAATGCGCCAGCAGTTATTTCAATGTTTTGACGCGCTGTATTTTTTTGATTTGCATGGCAATAGTAAAAAAGGAGAGAAACAATCTGATGGTTCACCTGATGTGAATGTATTTGATATTCAGCAAGGTGTGAGTATTCTATTTGGTATTAAAAATACTGAAAAATACATATCTCATTGTCATTTGTATGGTAGCCGTGAAATAAAGTATAAACATCTTGCTAATAGTGATATTAATTATACTCAATGGAAAGCAATTAAACCTCAATCTCCTTTTTATCTTTTTGTCCCACAATCTACTGAATTATTCACAGAGTATGAGGGAACTTGGAAGTTAACAGATATATTTCCCGTTAATAGCGTAAGTATTGTTACAGCGAGAGATTCTTTAACTATTCGTTGGAGCAAAGAAGAAGTCTGGCGTGTTGTGACTGATTTTTATAAACTTCCTCCTGAAGATGCGCGTACTAAGTATGATTTAGGAAAAGATACTAGAGATTGGCAAGTTTTGTTGGCTCAACAAGATATAAAATCTTCAGGTTTGTCTGAAGACAAAATTTCTCAAATCCTGTATCGTCCCTTTGATAGCCGTTATACCTATTACACAGGTAATTCAAGGGGATTTCACTGTACACCACGCGGTGAAGTAATGCGTCACATGGTGCAAACAAATAATCTTGGCATAATTGCTAACAGACAAGTAAAGCTTAATTCTGTACAACATTTCTGGGTTTCAGACTCTCTAGTAGATCGGCATATTATAGAGACTGCAAATGCATCTGCTTATCTTTTTCCTGTATATCTTTATCCAGGAGTTAATAATCTTCAATCATCACTACTACAAGAACAACGCCGTCCCAACCTTTCCCCAGAATTCCTCAAAGACATCACCTCCAAACTCGGCTACACCCCAACACCAGAAGCCATCTTCTACTACATCTACGCCATCTTCCACTCACCTACCTACCGCACCCGTTACGCCGAATCCCTCAAAATCGACTTCCCCCGCGTTCCCCTCACCAGCAATAATGAACTCTTCCAACAACTAGCAAATTATGGTGAAGAATTAGTATCACTGCACTTAATGAAATCACTCCAACTCGACAACTTCATCACCAAATTTGTTGGAAAGGACGGTAACAATCTAGTCGATGCAGGACATCCCAAATACAACCAAGATGCTGTCATCATCAACAAAAAAGGTGACAAATTTACTGGTGTCCCGGAAGAAGTCTGGAAATTCCAAATTGGTGGTTATCAAGTCTGCCAAAAATGGCTTAAAGACCGCAAAGGTAGACAATTAACCGATGACGACATCCAACATTACCAGCGAATTGTAGTAGCATTGCAACAAACAATCAAACTGATGGACAAAATTGACCAAGCAATTCCAAGCTTCCCGATACAATAAAGAGGGAATGATTAGAGGTAAAAGATGACTAGCAAAGAATTATTAATCCAAGAAATAGAAACTTTACCACCAGAGTTGCTAACAGAAGCACTTAATTTAATTCGAGAAATCAAAACCAGTCATACAGCAAAACAGTCAAATACAAATAACTTACGTGGTTCTACAGCTGAAGATTTACTAGAATTTGCCGGAACTTGGTCAGGTGATGATATCAGAGAATGTCTTCAGCTTGTTCATGATACTCGTATGCCACTGGAATTTTAAGAATGTATTTGCTTGACACAAATCATTGTACTTTTTTGATAGAAGGTGAACCAAAAGTTGTCAATCACTTTCGGGAACTAGGTAAGGTGACACTCGCCACCAGTGCTATTGTCGCAGGTGAACTCAGATTCATGGCACAAAACTCCCAACAAAAAACTGCAAATCTCATCAAAATTCGCGCCTTTCTCAACCGAATTGATATTTATCCAATTGATGATGAAACGGCAGAAATTTACGGAGATTTCAAGTCAGAAATTATTAAAAAATTTGCACCCAAAGAAAAGAGTAAACGCAAAACAACTCAACTACAAGAAATTGGCATTGGTGAAAATGACCTGTGGATTGCTGCTACAGCTTTACGCCATTCCTTAATTATCGTTACATCAGATAGTGATTTTCAAAGAATGCGTCAAGTACGAGAATTTACTTTGGAAAGTTGGGTTTAAATTAAGCAAGTTAAAAATATTAGTCCGCAGAGACATACTTGGTTTTTATAGCCGCGATTTCTCAGGGCAAGATGCTAAATTTGATTATGACTTAAATCCTTTTGAGTAATGTATTTACTAACAGCGATTTTCAGCGAATTATACAGGTAAGAGCATTGTCCGTTGAATCTTGGCTGTAAACCCTATTCCTTACCCCCACCTATGCTGGAAGCTGCCATTCAAGATATCATCCGCAAACAACGCCCCTACTACCTACTAGAAGGCAACTTCATCAAAGGCGTTGACAATCAATATTGGCTGATATTCAAGCATCGAGACGCTGAAAATCGCCTGCACAAAGTTATCACTTTTCTGGGACTTGGTGACAAACACGTTGCTTATAGACTGCTGCGAATTGACCCGAAAAGTGCCAAGGTTTTTGAATATACTCTCCTCAAAGATGGAAATTTACCCAGCCCTACTCTACTTAGAACTAGCAAGCTGAATCTTATTGAAAAATTCCTCAAAAAAGAAAAGTTTTATAAAGAAAAATTACTGCTAGTTGGGAGTTTTTTAGAACTTAAAGGTCGCCGTCGGAAATTAAACTTACCTGATGAATTTGATAAATATCATCCTTTTATTTCTAGCATCTTAGAACGTACCCAAATCTATCGTCGTTCCACTGCCTATTTTGATAGTGGGGTACTAAAGCTATATGAAGAACCACTCCAACAAATTGTCCTCACAGAAGGTCAAATTCGCCTGTTAATGGACTGGCAGGGTTTTACCAAAAGCACTGATATTGAAGAACTAGAGAAACTACAAGACCCGAATTACCGCGCTGAGTTTACCCGCCGCACCTTAACTGAATTCCTTCAGGGTTTGGAAGATAGCGCCTTCTCTGGTACTGGAATTATGGCAGAGTTAGTCCGCTTGGGGTTTTTGCAAATCAAACTGGTGAAGATGAACTCAGGGCGAGGCATCTATCACAAAAAAACTGGCATCCTCACCGATGTTCTAGAAAATCATATCCTGCATGAAGGTTCTGATAACTTTACCCATGCCGCTTATACCAAAAATGCCGAAAGTGTCACATTTCTCTACTCCTGGGATTCGCAATTAGATGCAGAAGAAATTGCCAACAGCATCCAACAATTTGATACCGAGTGGCAACGGGAAGATATCACCTTTGACCTCAGCCAAGAATTTTTACAGCAGGTACTCGCAGAACGGGAACGACGTACCAAACTTCAACAACCAGTGATTGAGACTATTACCCCTGACGAATTTTCACCAGGGGAAACTACCACTGTTGAAATAACGGGTAAAAATCTCGACAAAATAGAAGATATTCAAGTTGCTGATGACGAATTGGTGCAAGTCACCATCGACAGCAAAGAACCAGAACGCATTGTTGGTCAAGTTGAAGTACACCCCGACCACCCACCAACTAAATTAAATGATTTTCGAGTCAAAACCAGCACTGGTACTTACGACACATCTCCCCAAACACCTGCATCTGTCAGCCAATCTTTAGAAATTCCTGACTACAGCGAAATCGCTGGCTTCAAGCAAGCTGTAGAAATAATCCTGGCAGGCAACCACGGCACGCCTAATGATTTCCTATATTGGCTGGCACAGCAACGCCCCCGCCAGTTCCGAGTCGAAGGCAGTGACTTGCTAGACCAACTAGTTAACCAAGATATCTTGTTTGAACATCAAAAATCTGGGGCGCAACACTGCCTGCGGGTAATGCAAGACTTTGGTATTTCTGTCTGTGCCGATGCGGTGGGCTTGGGTAAGACTCGATTAGCCGCGACTGTTGCCCGTCTTTACCGCGCCTCAAACCCTGGCACCAAAATCGCCATTATTGCCGCCAAAAAATTGCATGATAACTGGAACCGAGAAATGGCAGAGTTGGGTTTTGATTATGACAAGCGAGACTACGAACTCTTCAATAAAAACCTCATGAGCCGTAAAGGTAGTGGGTTTACTGAAAATCTGATTCGCTATGGTGGTGCGGACTTAATTATTATTGATGAGGCACACGAAGGCATCCGCAACTACAAAAACCGCATCCACAAAACCTGCTTGCAAGTTCAAGAACAAGATCGCAAATCAGGAAAGCAGCGATACTTTTTACTATTAACCGCTACCCCGTGGAACAACCGTCGGGAAGATATCTATAACATCCTCTCACCTTTCCTGAGCCGCCCTGAAGGTTTTAGTGAACATGGTTTTCCACCAGAACTTCTCAACTGGTTCCAAAACCGCGAGATTGGTGTAGAAACGTTTACCGATAACACTGAACTATTTCGCCGCACCTACCGAGAACTGTTTCTCCAGCGCACTCGGCAGATGCTGCGCGATGCTACCCCTGACCTGAATCTCTACGCCAAACGAGTAGCAGAATGGTTGCCAGTGGAGTTTGAACCCACCACAGAACAAGCATTAGACCAAATTTTCACCCAATTTGAAACCAGTCTCTATATCCCCTTTGCTGACCCGATTCGCTACCTTACAGGTAATCCAGAACAGCGTAGTTTGTTGAGTAACCAGCGACGCTTCTTCCTGCAACGGGCAGAATCGAGTATGTATGCCCTTAACCGCACTATTAAAAGCTTTGGGGATAAGATTCGGCTTCTTCAGCAACGCTTAGAAAATGTTGCTCCCAATGCTGACGGTTTAAAAGAATTTCTACTCATCCACTACGGGTTTCAATCAGAAAAAAAGCAGAAACAAGAGGATTTATTTGATTTTTCTGACCGCGAAGACTCGGATGAAGATTATGAAGAAGAAGACGAGGAGGAAGACGAAGAAAATAGCCCTGAACAAGAACAAAAACGCCAACAATTGCGACGTTCTATTGATATTGTCACTGAATCGTTACGCCCCGATTCCACCAAAGCACAACTTATTTATCATAGACTCCTCTCAGATTGTGAGTCAGATATCAAACAATTAGAACAAATTCAAAACCTGTTAGCTGGTGAATTTGTTATTGACCATAAACGGGAACAAGTCAGCAATAAAGTCAAAGAATTAGTCAGCCTTGGTCATAAGGTGCTGCTGATTTCTACCTTTAGTGACACAGTAGTTGACTATTACCGTTACATGGCTAAAGATACAACAATTGCAGCCAAAGGTATTGGCATGGCTATTGGCTCTACCAAACGGTATTATCCCAACAATTCAGCCAATAACCCAATTGTGGTTAATCCCAACAATGCCCTGAAAAGAACTAACCATCAAACTAATCTTAAACGTCAACAAATATTTCGCTTATTTGCTCCTGCTGCTAACTGCAAAAACCCAGCAGAACGACCAAAAGCAGATGAAGAACTAGCAGTTATTATTGGTTCAGAAACTCTTTCAGTTGGTCAAAATCTCCAAGATGCAGACTATTTAATTAATATTGATCTGCCTTGGAATCCCATGATTTTGGAGCAGCGCATAGGTCGAATTGACCGACCCAAGCAGCATCAAGCCAAAAATATTTATATCTATTACGCTAATAGTGAAAACCAATTATTGAGACAAGCTTCACGTCTTGCTAACCTTAATAAAAAACTGGTAGGAGATTTAGCATCAAAAGATGGAGATATCCCCACGATTTCTAATGTTGAGCGTCTGGGCGCTTCCATATATGGCGATACCTTATTTGATGATGAAGTCCTACCAGGGTATATCGATTTCCTGCAAAGCTTAGTTAAAGCCAGAAAGATGGAGCAGGGCAATTTACAAGAATCAGCCTATAACAAACAGGAAACGAACAGTAATCTATATACTCACAATGAGATTTTATATAGTGAAGAACTGAGTAAACTGCTCAAAGAATTAGGTGAAGATTATCAAGCTAATCCCATTACTTTAGGTCGCTTTACAGGTGGCAAGGACGAAGCCACTGGATTGATAGCGCTAACAGTAGAATATTTCGGGCCAAATGGCGAAGCAATACCTTCAAAAGCACAAACTATCTTCTGGAATGACAAAACTGGAGAAAAAGATGGTTATGGTATGGCGATTGCTACATCTGCCAATACTCCAGAAGCAAGTAGCGTGTTCTCTGCCAAGCATCTACTTTCATCTGCTAATAATCTTTACAACCAATTAGTTAAGGTCAAAAGCTATTGGGCTGCTGAACTACAACAGGAAGAGACATTAGAAAATCTCAATATCACCTCAGAACGTATTAATGTCATCAAAAAACGGCTGAAGCAATTTGATAACTTACCAGGAGGATTAGAACCGATTACAGTCAAGAACACTATCAAAAAACTCAGTACATGGAAGGAACTAAAACCAGTCCAGAAGCTGCTGCGCGAGTACACAGAAGGCAGTAAAACTAATTTAGATGATGAAACTTTTATAGTGCAATTAGTGCAAGATACCGACCAACTTAACCTGATTGCAATGGATGGCATTAAAGCCACAAGCTTACGAGTTTCATTAGCAGCTATTTTAATGAGGGCATAATTCCCTATTTGAGCCGAAAATTGTTATTGGGATTGCCGTCTTTTCCCCACACGGGCTGCTAATTTATTAGTTAACTCCAACTGATACTGATTTTTATTGTCCTCGTAAACCAAAATAGTCCTGGGGTCAGCATGACGGCTCAAATGCTGCACTTTCCGGTAGTCTCCTGAAGCCAAATCCAGCGCATCGGTAATCCCCGAATGCCTGATTTTATGGGGTGTCATCCGCTTAGTTATGCCAGCACGTTCACAGGTTTTTCTCACAATGGCGTAGATGCCGTCCCCGGTGAGTTGGTGTCCATAATTGTGGAAGTCCAGCGCAATAAACAAAGGATCGCTGGGTTTAATATTTGTACGACAGCCCAGCCAGTCGCTAACCGCCTCTGCAACTTCTGGGTTTAAGTCAATCCTAGTAGAATCATTGCCCTTACCCTTGCCATAAACAGTTAAAGTCAAATCGTGGTAATCAAAATCTCCCACCATTAACTTCGCCACCTCCCCCCGCCGCAAAACATTTGCCCAAAGCAGCAGAAATAAAGCATAATCCCGCTTTCCCTTGGTGCAAGTGGTATCAATTACATCAAAAACTTTGTTGTACTCATCAACTACAACACCCCGCGTATCCCTGTACTTAGTCACAATCATTGACTCAATGCGATCGCTATCAAAGTGATATCGGCAGTGCTTGAGGTTCCGTCCCACCTTAATTAAATACTTGAGGGCGGCCAAGTAACGGTTAATAGTTGCCGCCTTCCTACCCTCTGCCACCAAATGATTCTTAAACTTGAGGATTAACCCGTTAGCCGTCTGGTCATCCAACCCCCAGAACTCCTCAACATCCTTCTGATTCGGCTCCCTTTGCAAAAAATACTCAAAAAATATCCGTATATTGCCAGCATACCCCCGTTGCGTCGTCTTAGCCTTCTGCTGCAACTCCGCCAAAAAATCATTTGACGCAAGGAGCTGACTGGCCACAGAAGTAATAGAACTTTCAGTATATGTACTTAACTTATTCATTTTTACCGTTAATGACAATGCACCTTTTCATTAACGTCTTATACCATTACACATATCACCAACGCAAAATACACTCTTCTCCTTCCATCCCAAACACAAAAAGAGATTTTTCAGATTCTGGAATGCCTGGAATTAAGACTTCTTGGCTTCTAAGTGAGTTTTGTAATTATTTTGACTCTAAAGCATCAGCTTTGTGGTCAAAGATGTCAATTGGCATAGTTATTGATACTACTTTTCATGTTGCGTGCCAAATACAGAATTGCTCCAGGCTATGGCGTAACCGCCCCTCGCACACTCCAAATCAAAAGCTCCACGCTCAAAGCATCTAGTAGAGTCTTGATATCAAGGTTGATATCAGACATCAGTTTTAGTCAGAAGACTTTATCGCCAGGATCTTCTGAGCCACAGATTCGGAAATCGTCTACACCCTCTACAACTGTAGACGTGAGAGAGATAGTGAGGTGGTAACGCAGAGATATCAGTTAGAAATGGCGATCGCTTTGTTTCGGCAAGGAATGAGCCTATACCAAACTCTCTCAACTTAATCTCCAGAAGAAAAGGGAGCAAGCAAAGCGCTAGATGAATTTTCAGAAATGCCAGAACCTGATTGAGCATTCCTAAATTGGGAATGGGCATTATATTCTTTAAACTGGATATTAATTATTTAATGCACAATATGCGATTTTTGGTGCTATATCAGGAAAATTGGCTAGTCTTCATTCATCTTCAGAATTGTTTATCAATTCCCGTAAACACCGTATGTTGTCAGACTTCACCGTTGAATTAGGTCAAACTTTAGATGAATGTGCGACAAAGTATCGCGGTTTTTGTAAACGCTATCGACCACCAAAGAAACAACAGCAAAGTTCACGTTGGGGTAGTAAGTTTTTAGGCAATATACCAAAGATTGGGAAAGTTGAACGACTTTCACCAGGGCAAATGCCACTACCAGGTTGGCAGTACCAGGTATCGAAAATTAACAACGAACAAGTCTCAAAGGTAGCAGAGGCATTTATTCTAGCTAATCGTGGGGGGAGTGGTTGAAAAACTACTTTTTGTGGGGACTTGCTAGTTTTTTATTGATTATTATTTTTCCTTCCCATACTTCTTGGTACTTTGCCGCCTTTGCTTCACATCTTTGTTTTTCTTCATTATTAAGAAAATCTACGTTACGAAATACATCGATCAAATTACCCTTTTTACTATGTTGCAGTTCCACAATCATTTCCATAATTTTTTCTAATACATAAGAAGATATAGAAGATGTGGCGTTAATTAAAATAAAAAATAAGATAAAAAAGAAGAAGATGGGAAAAATATTATGAATTAGAAAACCCCAAACAGTTGACTCCGACTCCCAAAAACATAAATGAAAATGCTTCTGAATATAATATTCATAAGAATCTCCATATATGAAATCGAAATAATCTGGTTTTTTAAGGTATTTCTTAAGTTCTGGATTTTCAAACTGAATAAAACAGATAGGTATAATGAGTTGTTGATCAAAATCTCGAATATATAGCTGGTCTATTACCTCAATTGAGTCTTTTAGTTTTTTGCTTATACAGTAGACTATTTGTTGTAAAATTATATGAAGATTAGGCTCTGCTCTGTAAGGCTCAACTATCCAATCAAAACTGTCTTGTCGAGAATACCTTTGGGGAAGTTGGCAAGCATTGAGCATTGTCTTATGTTTTTCTTGCTTGATTAAAGAAGCTAAAAGCAATGCAGCACGCAAAGCTCTATTTTCATCTTTATCCCACAGCCAATTAACTAAAGCTTGTAACGCACTGGGAGTAGCAATACCCACTAGAGCATCCATAACCTGATTGATAGAATCATTGTTTACAACTTTCTTAATTTCCGGTACAGCTATATCGCCCATACGTATCAATGCCTGATCTAGTATTAGGCGAAATTCCATATTATCTAAATTTACATACTGCTTAGTCAATAATGTTGCCGCACTTGGTAAGTTAGTCAACGATAAAGTATTTGCTGCTGCCTTGCGACGAGCATCTGTTTCACTTGTGTTCTCAAGGGTTTCTTTTAAGAAAGTGAACACATCTATACGTCTTCTATCATCCGCAGCCACAGAAGCAAAAGCATGATTTACTATATCTTCGTTTTCATCTACTCCTAGCTGGGATTTGAAGCTATTAATAATTTCCGAAGCCAAAATCGAATCAACCTTTTGAGCATCAGCCAAACACTCAAAAGCAACAACTGGATCTGCTGAGTGTACTTCTCTAATTAAATTAGTGCTATCTCCAGCTAGTCCACACCAGAGCTTAAGCGTTTCACGCCAAGCATCATGTTCAGCATTAAAACGACTAATTAGACCATCAGCATTGTCCCGTAATTCGCTTGCTGCGAAAAATTCCTGCAAGGTCAAATGTGCAAACTGGTAACGATCACCGCCATCAATAGCAAGTAGCAAACCACTACGTTCCACAATTTCTTTTAAAATCGGTTTAGTATCAGTTTCAGGTTGAATATTGAGGTCGGGTAGTATTCTTTTGACTTCTGATTCAACAGTTATCCAGTCTACGCTGCGACGGTCTTGCCCTTGTTGGTTAGCATTGTCTTGAAAGAAAAGTGCTAAATTTTGAAGTATTAGCTTTTTTACACGCGCTTGAAACTGGTTGCGTTCTTGATGCCATTGTTCTAATAAAACATCTGTTGCTTTTCGATAAAACTCTGCCCTTGAACGAGGTAGCTCCGCTTCAGTATCAGCATAAAGATAGGCAATAATAGTAAGCATTAGTGGATTACGTCCTAAAGCCATAATTCGCGGTCGGTCATGCAACGTTTGCATAAGTTGCTCCACAGATTTATCTGCTGGCATATCTGCCTTCCACGGAACTAAAAATTCACGAATTTGTTGGTCGTTGAACTCAACCACTTCTAGCGTCTGCTCTATAGAATTATTGAATTCATTTTTATAAACAGCAGTGCGGCAAGTAATAATAACAGAACATTTTTGATGTGTATCTAGAAAGTCATTAATCCGTTCAGCTACCCTTTGACGCTCATTACTGCTTACCTCATCAAAACCGTCTAATAGCAGCAACAGCTTGTTTTTATCTAAACTTTGGGATAAAAAGGATTGAGCATTCGGAAAACCATCCCGCGCAAAGGCTTCTACTAATTGCTGCTCTACTGTCAATTCGTTGCTACTGAATCGATGTAGTTCTACTAGAATTGGTACACATTGGAATTTTTTAAATAAATCTGCCCAACGACCTTCAGCGTAGCAAAGAGCAATATATTTCAACAGCATTGTTTTACCAGAGCCTGGAGACCCTTTCACCATAAGTCGGTGATACTTAACTACAGCTTGAAAGGCATCAAGTAAATCACTGTCGTTAGTGCCTGTAACTTTGAGCGGAACGTATATATCCTTTAACTTTAAAGGTTTGTTAGGACGGAATGATATTTTTAACTTTTCATGCTTTTCTTTCAGTTCTTCTTTATAGCGCTTTAAGGCAATATGTCTCATTAATGGTAAGCCTGAGATACTGCCATAGATTTGATCTCCTATTGTATTAAAAATACTACTAAACAAATTTGCGAAAGTATTACCAAAAGCAGTACCTAAAGCAGCACCTATCAAAAGGATTAATAAGCCAAACCATCCATTTTCAGGCTTCAGCAGTTCTCGCAAGTCCTTTTTCTTGGCTTCTCGTCGTTCTTGGAAAGCGGTATCATATATTTCTCCAATCCTGGAGGGTTTCAGATTGGGGCATTCTTGCTGATATAACTTAATTGCGAATTCAGTTCGCGGAGTTTTAATTTCGTCATTCTCTGCATCTTGCTTGGCTCGTTTTTCAATTTGAGACTCACAAGATTGTTGAGTAATTGATTTAGGAGTCTGAGAATAACTTGGAACTGCTGAGATAGAAACCAGTAACGACAAAGTTAAAGTAAAGAGAAGTATATATAATTGTCGATTCTTAAAAGCCTTTCTTGGTAATTGAAATCCCCTGAGATCCTGCCGAAGTCTTGCCATACATCTCATGAATATAGATAAAAATTTACGCTTTAGGGTACATACAACATGAGTATGTGGTTTTCGAGATAAAAAATCAAGTTTGGGTAAAAACTGCCATAGATGCGGTGAAATGTTCTGGGGGTAATTATCTTTATTTTGAGGTTGTCAACAGGTTTTGACTATGACTCTCTCCGCGTGAGTTGGTTGTATTTTTTTAATTGCGCTTGAACTCCATTTTTGCGAAGTGGTCTTGCAGTAGTTTGTGGATGAAGCGGTAGCGTCCACCAACACGTTGAAGGAATAATCGCTCGGTGCAGTAGTCGAGGAAACGGGCGTAGTTCCAGGGGATGTAGCCGTTGCGGTAGAGAATCAGGCGTAGGGTGAAGTGTTGAATGCAGGTCATACCGCCTAAGTGTAGCCCAGTAATCAGCCCAAAAAATAGCCCAGTAATCAGCCCAGAAATCAGCCCAGTAATCAGCCCTAAAATCAGCCCAGTAATCAGCCCAGTAATCAGCCCAGTAATCAGCCCAGAAATTAGCCCTACCAAAACACCATTGGATGCAGATTTCCAAATACCTTGATTAGTAATTTTTTTATTTTCTATAGCTGTGTCAGACCCCCAAGAAATCATCAAAAAAAACGGCGCAGAAATAAGCCCAAAAAATAGCAATAAAAACGGCACAAAAATCAGAAAAAAAATCGGTACAGAAGTCAGTAAAAAAATTGGTACTAAAGTCAGAGAAAAAATTAGTACAAAATTCAGATAAAACCTCGGAAAATCTCGCCACCAAGAACTTATATTTTCTTTATTTATATTTTGAAACCTAATTTTTTCTACTAGTACTATTTGGTATCCAGTAGAGTCAGACAAAAACACATTGAACAGCCCATACCCCAGCCCATACCTCAGCACTGAATTAAAGTCAGAAATCAGCCCAAAAATCAGCCCAAAAATCAGCCCAGAAATTAGCCATAAAATTATTAAATAGCTAGTTATTTGAACTATACTAATTAAACAACTAGGCTGCATTTCTTCAATCAAAAACTCTGATTTTAATTCTCGCTGCATTTGTTTAGCTAACCAAACAAGCCACATTCGGGTTTGTTTAGCATTAGGAAGTTTGTTCTTCAAATACGTCCTACTATTAGTATCCCGTGCCAGCATCCGTCCTACATAGGCATCAAGCAAATACTGAATCCGGTCTGCTGTAGAGTTGAGATACTGCCATTCTTCAACAGATATTTCCTGAGAGGCTAGAACAGTAATACTGAGTATTAAAGGGGTTTTAACTAACTCTAATAAGTCTAAATCGCTACTGATATTTGACCAAAATTCTACGAATTTAATACTAGTTAGATAATCACAAATTTGATTGTTAGTTAAAGGCTGTAAGTAAATAGCACCGTTAAGTCGCAGTTGAGTAGAGTAGTTCCTATATTCTTCACTCCGACTACAAACAACTAAATAAAGCGGTCTAGTTTCGCCTGCTAAAAACTGATTAATTGCATTAACACAAAGTTCTTGGCGCTGTGGTTCAAGTTCATCCAGACCATCAAGCAATGGTAGTAATTGGTGATTATTTACCCACTCTTGACCAAGCTTAGTTGAGACACCATATTTAGATTTAAGTTCTGCCACTAACCAATCACTTAGAGGTTGTCGGTCATCTTTCCAAGAGGACAAATTGAATAAAACGGGAACGGGATAATCAGGCTGTTCTTCGGCACGGCTAACTAAAGCTTGTGCCAGTTCTAATTGTGTAGTCGTCTTTCCTGCCCCTGGCGCACCCAATATTAACAGTTTACCTGCAATTTCTTGGGAGTCAAAAACTTCTAAATTTGTTGTGGCATCTGGGAGAGGAACAGCCGGCTTTAAGCCAATTTTTATCTCTGTATCCCAAAAGCGTTTTACCTGTTGCGGTTGCGACTCTTTACCTAAATTAATCAGCACAGCATTGTGTAGAGATTGCCTTAAGCGTGCTGTAACTTCTTCCTTGACTGCGGCTAATAGTATCCGCTCGTTCTTTGGTCGAGTCGGGTTGCCTACTGGTGTTGTTGTCTGCTGACCAAGAATTAACTCCTTGATAGTTAGCATCAAGTTGTTATTACCCTGAATTACTGTGTTGCTATCACCTAAAACAGATTGGTTATCATTACCCTGAACGGCTCGGTTTTGATTACCTTGAATTTCGTTTCTATGTGTGGAACTATCAGCCTGCTGCAATGGATCTGCATCAGGCTGTTGTGGTTCAGAGTTATCAGGTGGCTGCTGACTCATAAATCAGTTCTACAATCCCAGCAGGTGAGAACCAGCAGCAACACCTAACCAAGTTGCAACTTTCACAATAATCGGCTTGGCTATTGTCCAGACTTTCTGACCAGCTTCCACGCCCTTGCTTGTTTTTTCAAGTGTTTCTGCCACAGATCCCAAACGCTCTAATGCTCGTTGCTTATTTGGTTCTTCTTTGTCTGTGGCTTTCTTAGCTGCGCTCAAATCTTCAATTACTTCTTCTTTAGTGTTGGCTGGGAGTTCTGCACCTTGTATCAAAGTTTCTAATTGTGCCAGTAACTTGACAACATCCTCTTTAGTGAGCGATTCTCCGGTATCTGCCCCCACTTGATTTTGTTGAGTTACTTGATTATTGTCACCAAGGACAGCCTGATTATTATCTCCTTGCACTGCTCGATTATTATCCCCTTGAACGTTGTTGACATTGCCGCCTACAGAACCACCAACTGAAAATCCGCCGGGGTTGCTAGCCATACTTCCTACCTCTTGTATTTGTGTACTTGAATAAAAGCTAGGGCGTTGTAGTGCCTGATTAACAAAAATTTCTAAACTACGAATTCTACTATCTTTTTCTTCTAGTAGTAATTTAATTTCTCGCTCTGGCAAGCCTTTTATCTCGTTATAAGTAGCAACATATTCTGCACTTAGTTGGGACTTATCAGCCGTGATCGCTGTTTTGGCACGAAGCAAAAATTTATCTTCACCTCGTACTTCCATGCCAACAATTCGTAAATCCGCCTCTGGGTGATTTTCTGCTAACTGCTTAAAGGAAATTGCGATCGCTCTTGGGTCAACACCTTGGTTATGATAAAGGTCAAGGGTATCGAAAATTGGTTTAATGAAATCACCGAACTCTCCATCTGCGAACACTTCTTTGTTATTATCAGGTTTGCGGAGGGGGTCAGGGTTTTCCTTTGTAGGGAGTCGCATATAAATACACTCACACCTTACCCCATCAAACTTAGTGTCAGTGGTAATACCCCAATCTTCAATAAATGCGCCTGTGAGAGTTGCGCCTGTAAAATCAGTGCCATCCAGTTGGGTTTGTACTAGCTTGGCTCTGGTTAAGTTTGCATCTTGTAAGTTAGCTTCACTTAAGTCTGCACTAATGAAGCTGGCATCTGTTAAGTTAGCCCCTTTGAGATTGACTCCACGTAAGTCTTGATGGTCGAAGTTTTGGTTTTGTCCTTGCCCTGTAACTAATAAATGACGTACTTGTGGATTTTGAAGGTAAGTTTTTTCATCACGAATATGGTCAAGTATTTTCGCTTGTTGGAAACAGGTACGGGTTAAGGTACTGTTTCTGAAATCTATATTCTTGAGTGTGGCTCCTTTAAAATTAACATTTGTTAAATCTGCTCCCCTAAAATTTGTACCTTTTGTAGCAGCAATAGTAACAGCAAGTTTTTGAATTAAAGCAAATTTATCGTCCTGGGCCAGTATTTGCCAACCACGACAAATACTTATTAACACCACAACTTCTGCCCCAAATGCAGCCCAATTTGAAGCGTTAACATCTGCATCTGCGCCGGCCCTTGCAACTGCTAAGGTTCCAATCAAACAACCGCACGAAGTTCCTACAACAGCTAAAAGCGAAGGTAATAGCTCAGATATTCTACCTTTACTTATAGTAAGATTAGCAGCTAAAGTTGTAGCACAAGCCAAAATCCATGCCATAGTTCCTGCTAAAGCTCCTGCTTCTGCTAAAGCAAAATTTGAAACCAATTTTAGGGCTTTATCTAAAGTTAAAGTTGAAGTTACTATGTTAGTTATAATTGTAGTTATAGACACAGCTAGAAACACAGAGCCGAACACAGCTTGAACCCATAATGCTGTTTCTAAACCTCTTCGGCTAGTGACAAAAGCGAAGACTAATACAAGTAGAAAGACAGTTATACCAGTTATACGTCCATCGGCATAACTACCAATGATTACTGAGATGAATCCTATTATTACTGATAGAAAGAAAGATAATACTATTATAAAAAACACTAAATAATACTGTAAGCCAGCCCTAGCACCGCTTAAACAAGCATCTTTTAAGCTAGCCCCACTAAAATCAGCTCCTCGGATATCTGCATAACTAAAATTTGCCCCCTCAAGGTTTTGTCCCTTGAAGGAGCGCCCACGAAGATTTTGACTGGAGAAGTCCTGGAGCATGGCGGGTGCTGTATACAAATTTCTTTTTGGATACAGATATACCATGAACAATTCCAGAATTTTAACGCTTTAAGTTGATTTTCTATTTCTAGCGTCAGAATTCACTCGGAAATTGCAAGTCATAAACACCCTCGCTACGACGCTCCGCGAACGCCGACTTTAGGCAAGAGGTAGACGAGCGCCTGGGGGAAGAGAGCCTTCTTCAGCAGTCTGGCTCAAGCCACCAACAGAAAACCCCGGTGATGAACCGAGGGCTAATGTCTGCTGTCTAGTTTCTGTCTAGATGTCTGTCTGGTCTGTCCTTTGTTCCATAAGGTTTCTGTCTAATTCTGTCTGTCCTCTAGGTCTGTCTGATTTGGGGTGATTTCGATAGTATTTGGATCTAGCCAGACGGCCAGACTGTTCTCAACCAACTCATTAAACAGTCGCTTTAATTCCTCGGAACTGAACCGTTGACCCTTTACCTTGAAGTTTGGCTGTATCTCCTGTATGACTCTAAAACACTACCCAAATTAAAAGGAACATCTTAATGATCATCTTAATGAACCAGGAACAGGAGCAGCTAGGAACCTTTTACCTGCGTTGTTCCTGGCTTTTATGCTGCCTTATAAAACCGTGTTCCTCGTTCCTGCTCATACAATAGCAGTGTAACCAATCTCGTTATCACCATCGATTAGTTCAAGCGAAATCAACTCACTAATTCCCGCTTTTACTGTGGAAGTAATGGGCGTTTGTTCTCCCCATTTTCGAGACTTTCTAATTGCATCAAACTTCACGGGAGGATTCCCAGATTTGATAATTTCTAAGATAGTTGATGCAGTCATTGATAAATTCAAAGTTTTGACCCGTTCGGCTGATGGAAGCTCTAACATTCTCTCAAGTTGTTGCCTTTGATCATTCTGCTGAATCAAAGTTTTCTGCTCTCCAAAGTGTTCTCTATAAGTTTGATATTCAGCATGGATAGAGTTTGGCACTATTCCCATTACCCAATTATTATGGTTCGCCAAAATTAACGGCTCAGTGCCAGAATCCATCCCATCAAGGAAAACTTTGAGTTCCGATCGTTTCTTACTACTACTTACTAAAAAAGCATTGCTTAAAGCAAGCTCAATAAATTCTCTCTTACCGTTTTTTGCAAGAAAGATTAAATCTCCAACGCTGCGTGAACCTGGACTACCACAAAAAGGCAGGGCATCTAGATTAGATGAATGAGAACTGACCCAGAGACACAAATTATATTCCCTCCCTGCTAACCAAGCTTCGTTTAATTTTGCGTTAAAATACCCTGCTAGTGGTTCACAACCTAATTCTTTTTTATCAGATATGGCATAGCTAACACTGTCAATCCAAACGCCTTTAAGGGCATTATCAAACATTAAGTTCATTGTAAGAAAGTCATCAAGGAAGACACGGGTTATTCTGCCTTCGTTCATCCCAGAGTCTATAAATTTAATAATTGATAATGCCGCAAATACCGGGTTTTCTTTTACGCCAATTGCAGTAGTAGCGAATTTTTTGAAGAAAGGAATGTCTGACTTTTTAACCACCACGGCTAAAGATTGAAACTTGTCCCCATATTTAGCCTTAAGCCTACCCCAAGCTGTACCTAAAAATGTTGTCTTCCCCGCACCTGGGGCAGCAATAATGGCACATCCACCCAATACTTTATCGTTAGCAGGTAGGACTAAAGCATCCAGAATATTTAGTGCAGTTTGGTGATGGTTTTGCGTTGCCCCATGTGCGATTGCACTTCCGATAGGATTATTTGATTGAATTAAAGTTGGTTGGGTGTGAATGTTAGTTGGGTTAGCAGAGACTATTAATTGAGCTTGTCCAAGAAGGTCATTTCGAGATATTCCCATTCGTTCGGATGCGTAATCAATTGCTACTGTCAGGGAATCTCTACCATCATTTCTAAGTAGTTGACCCTTATGGTTAATATTGCCTTTTGAGGCATCCCACAAGCTATCCAGAAACAATTCTGATCCAGATAAATGCCACAGGATAGCCCAATTTTTAGGAGTACTAGAGTTAAGTGCAATCCGATATCTTTTAAGCTTTTTGACCACCTCAGAAACGTTTTGATGGCGCAGGTAGCTACCACCAATCACCACGGCTGCACTACTCATTGCAGAACTGGCTACAAAAAGTCCCAGAAGCGGATTTAATATTGCCGCTCCAGTTAGCGCGAGACATCCTGAGAATCCACTAGCGATTGATGCCCAATGAAGGAAGTTAGATTGATTTTCAGTGTTACACTCTAACTCTTCTAATTCTCTGATGAATTGCTGGATTACCTTAATTTTTGATTGCAGGCTATCAGAATCTTGCTGTTCGATATGGGCAAAGAATAAAGCTTTCAGTGGGTCACGGGATGATGAATTGGTTGTTAGCATAGGAATTATAATTTATTTAATAAAAATCCCACCCAATCGTTAATGTTGGATGGGATTGTTTTTTTGGGCATTTAATTAAGTAAAATTTACGTGGTCGGGTTCTGGTTCTTCATCAGGATTACTCATTTTGTCCGAAACCTGACCCAATACAGAGATAGTGCTACTCACTAAAAGCAAGCATTTCTCTGGCAGTAATAAACTAATTGCAGCCATGATTAGAGCATAAAAATCTAATCCAGTCCCGATAAATGCGTAGCACAGAACTAATGCGGTTTCGATTGCATAACTTATCAATCGAGTCGATTTAAGCATCCCGTGGTCAAGGGTCAACCAGTTGTCCAGCCTCTCCTCTGGATTGTCAAACCTTTCTCGGCTTTCAACATCAATTCCTAATGCCAAATATGCTCTCGAAATGTCCTGACGAATCTTCCAAAGTTCGGGAGATAATTGGTAAATATTTATTCCCAATCCCAGCAGTACACCACAAGTTGCAGTCCCAATATTCCACACTTCAGAGATACCGAATAACTTACCCAGCCAGATACCAATAGCCGCCCATTGCACTGTAGCAACAGCACACACTGCCAAAAAAGCGAAAATTGCAACTAGACAAGGGGCGGTAGGATTGGCTAATAGTTTCACAAGCAATGAGAAGGTAAATGTTACTAATCGCATTGAGTTTTCAGTAATTAGCCAAATTAACTTCACTACTTCCCTAAAGAACCCAAAAACCTTTGATACAAAATTCTGAAGTGAATTGGAAACATTCTTTTTTGGGTCAGCGTTTCTTTCTTTGCGTTTCGTCATTTGAATTACCTTGCTCTTTGAGAATCGATAGTTGGTTTCTTAGTTCGGTTTTTGAGTAAATTTGAGAGACAATTAGCTTACCTTCAGAGTATGCAACTTGTAAAATCTGCCCAGTTTTAATACTCTTAATACAGGAAGTCGGGAGTTTGCCTTTTAACGAACCTGGGGTATCAATTTCATCCCCTAGCTTGAAGGGCTTCTTATCTTTAGATATCCAACAGGTATCGGCTTTGAAGTGTTGGGCTACTAAGTTTAATCCTTTTGCCCTTTCTGTTATTTCGTTGTCCGAAGACATTCTTTTAGAAACAACAGCAGTCGTCACAGTGGCAAGACATAAGCAGTTGACCCCAATTGCTACCCAGATGACTGGGTTAATGTGAAACTTCATCGCTGGTATTTGAGTTGATTTACGATTGCATCAATCAATCCTAGATGTTCCCTAATTAAAAGGTTTTTTCTGACACTCTTGATAACTGGGGTCGTTCTCTGCTGCGCTTGAGAAGCTGGATAGCTACCCACCATTTTGATTTCTGTTTGGAGCAAATTACTTGTCAATGAGTGAAGTAAAAGAATCTTTTCAAGGCGGTTCAGTTCTTCAAAAGTACTACCAAATTCTTCCTGTAATTCATCCAGGAACGAACCATCTCCCGGTGTGACTGGGCAGTAATATCCAATTGGTTTAGTCATTTTTTAATAAATACTCCGTTGACCTTGGCAAGCTTCTACTTCTTCAATTCCATCTAACACTTCATTAATCGTGTTGATGGCATCACCCAGGAACACATCATTGGTAGTGGAGAAGTAACGCGAAGCTTCAATCTTTTTGAATTCACTCGAATTATTTACTACCATCAGTTGAGATAAGCAAACTTTTAGGGTTGAGGTTAGTTTTTGGCTATCCATAATGTTGTTCTACTTCTTTAAATGTTTAATAATTGTTTCTGCCAGTGGGAGATATTCATTAGTTGGCAGATTTTGGTTAATCTCAGCGAGTAAATTAATGATTTTCCAGGATTCCCGATCAGCCAGAGAAAATCCTACCAACGAAGCTTCTAAATTAATTAGATTTATGCAAAGTAGCTTCAAAATACAAAGCTTTTGCACCCTAGTTAATTGCTCAATATCATCAATTTTTGGGCTAGCTTCATTAATATTGTTTGGCGTAAAGAATGCCCGAATATCTTCCTCATTCATTACTGCCCACTGTTCAGGATGTTCTGCTTTAATTTGCTGCATTCTAAGGGCATTATCTGTCAGCGATAAACGTCCCCAATCCTTTGGATTTTTGTAGTGAAGTGGCATGATTTACTTGTGATTGCTGATTTTTAATACTGGAGGCTAACAGGTAGCTGCAAAAAAAGAGAAGGGTGAAGATAAGCGCGATCGCAGTTGCTTTATATGCTCTCTCGATACGTGCGATCGCGCCTAGCAATACTAAGAATCCATTAGTTCGCTGCTCGATGAGAGCAAGAATTTTGGGTCATTATCCCAAGCCTCGATTTGTTGAATTTCTTGTGTCAGGTGAGCAGTAGACGCGCTTTTAAAGGATGTTAGAAGTTTGGGTGCAGTTGTTCCCAAATCACCTTTGCTAAGACGCATCATCACACCTTGAACTACCTTCGCACCAATATAGTTAATCATCTCGTTTTCAAGATTCACAATGACAGAATCAAAGTCCCCTGCCACTTGTTCACCCACATTTTGACCTGCGGCTTCACTGGCTGAAGTTGGTTGCTTTTTATCGGTTGCTTTCTTGTAGCTCATAGTAATAATTCTCCATGTGGGTTTTGATTCTTGAAACTGCGCCTTCGTATTGAAAGCGCTCAACTAATTGCTGAAATTGGAAAATTGCTTCTAATGTTCCCCTGCTGAAATATTGATTTCTAGGGATAAAGTCAAAATGTTTTGGGCGTTCTTGCAACAGGCAAACTAAATAACGATGGCAAGTAGGTTGACTGATTCCAAATAGTTCCTGCGCTCTCCTCCGGTTTAAACCATCTATTTCGATGGGAAGCAGTTCAGATAAGGGTTTTGTCTTTACGTGATTCAACTCTGCAATAAGCATGAATGAAATGTGAATTGGTTCATGATTGTTTCACGAATGTTTCATGCTCTAATACTAAAAAACCCGTACAAGACGGGCAATAGCTATATCTGCACTTTGTGTGGTTCTTATTTCTAAATTATTAACAAACCGCACATTGTGTGGTTTTGATGTAACTTTCTCTAATCTCTGGATTCTGATCTAAGAAATAATGAAGTCTGTTGAGATCGTTTATCGTTCTCTGGGTCAAGCGACGATCGCCATTGCTCCACTTCTCAACCGCCGAGGTGGTCACACCCAGCAGTAAGGCAAGTTGTCGCTGATACATCGGATGTTTGTTCAAAAAATCGTGCAACGATTTAATCTCTAGCTTGCGATCGCTGTCGATTGCGTTCATGATGAAATTGCCCTCCTGTAAGGCTAATAACTGGTACAGGTGCGGAAGCCCTCCGGTGTCGTCAGCATCGGGGGCACTCTTTTATAAACTTTACTGTAATATAGAAGCATATAAAAAGCTATAGTGAAGTAATGAATAATATAAACTGGGAAGAAATAGCCTCAAAACTGCCAAAAATTGACGATACAAGGATACAAACAGCAAAGTTATCAGATATGGACTACTGGATGCTAAAAGCTGCTGCTGCCGTTAAAAAACGCGGTGTAGCTGCTGATTCCGCTAGTCTATTAAGTGCTTCAGTTCGTCGTTTGACTTCTGAATGGTGCGAGTTGATCGCTTTTCAAGCTGCACAGGAGGGAATAAGCTTTGAAGAGATGTTTATTAGGCTGGCTGGAAAAGAATAAGTTATGTTTCACCAAAAACGATCGCCATAAAGTCCAGAGTGGCGATCGCACTTCAACAAATAAATAAGACAGGTAAAAAATTGATTACATCACAAATGAAGAACTGGCTGAAATACCTTTGTGCATTGAAAAGCAGTAAAACAAAAAAGCGAAAGTAAAATCTATCTTCCCATCGGGAAGATGTTATTATATTTCTCAATTAGTATGCAATCTTATACACACAAAAAAAGATTGCTTCCCCAAAAGCCTTTAGCAGAGGCGAGAAAGCAAAACAACAAAAAGATAAATATGAAATTTTTCTATATCAATGCTAGCACATTGATTGTCAATTTGTAAGGTTGTTTTGCACTAATTTCTCATTCTGCGAAAGGCTAAAAATCCTCACCCAATTAGGTTTTAGCCAATGACATACGCATCCACCCCGATCGCAACCTTCGATATCCGTAACTTCCAAGATCAGCTAGAAACAGCCAAAGAAAAGAACAAGTATATCTGCCCCGTTTGTGGGGGGCATAACCTATCCATTATCCCAGAAACCGGGAAGTATCAATGCTTTAACGACTGCGACAAAAAAGATGTCAGGGAAGCGCTCAAACCTTGGGCAGAAGTGGTGGCAGAGCAAAAAGGGAGTAATTACACCCCCTCGCAAAACAGGAAGGCAGTCACACCCAAGGCGGTCAAGCTCGAACCAACCCAAATCCCAGTTGACTCAAGTTTGGTAATGTTGACCGAGCCAGTGATCGATATTCCCCAACCTCAAAAATTAAGGAGCAAACGAAAAGGGATTCCCGGACACGCACTGGAAACGACCTATCAATACTCCCCAACCCAATGGATTGACCGTTACGAATGGGCAGACACCAGTAAAGAGAAAGGTTACGACAAGAGTTTTAGGCAATGGCATCGCCTCCCCGATGGCACACCAGAGATGAAAAAAGGTGATCAACCTTGGGGGGCATATCG
>NZ_NOLK01000007.1:0-115959 GCF_002245985.1 Nostoc sp. 'Peltigera membranacea cyanobiont' 232 | reverse complement strand
GCTTAATCACTTACGATATGTCATTGCGAGTGAAACGGAGTGGAACGAAGCAATCGCTGCGGACTCTGCGATTACTTCACTTCGCTATCGCTGCGTTCGTAATGACAAGTATTTATCCAGACATGATGTTACGCGTTGATTAGCTGTTACGCATTGTTAAATTACACCAGCTTACTACTTCATTTATCTTCTAACTAAAGAGGCGGATAATTGTTAAGTTGTTACGTGATTTTCTATACGAATTTTTTTAATTTATCAAACAAAATTCAGTAATTAGAATTTCAATTACACGATTGATGGGCAAATTACAAGAAGAAGGTATTATCAGTTTTGACTTAAAAAAACATATTATCTTGAAAGATTTCGATTAATTACAGATAGATTTCTGGTGAGGAAATATGACCTAAATGTACACAAAATAATGTATATCTGATTTAATGCGGATTGCTAAAATCGCGATGCCTACGGCGGGCTACACCTACGCAGCATGTTAAAGCAGCTATGCACACACTTGGCAACACAACTCCATCATGGGGCTACATCTTAGCACTGGACTTAGGTACAACAGGCAACCGCGCCTTTGTATTTAACGCAGACGGCAAGATTGTTGGGCAGGCATATAAAGAACTAACTCAGTATTATCCTCAGCCCGGATGGTTAGAACACGATCCTCAACAAATCTGGAAAGATACGTGTTGGGTGATGCAAACCGCCATTAAAAATGCCCAGATTGTTCCATCAGCGATCGCAGCATTGGGACTAACTGTACAGCGCGAAACCTGCTTGATTTGGGACAAAACTACTGGCAAACCACTCCATAGAGCCATCGTCTGGCAAGATCGCCGCACTGCTCCCCTTTGTCACCAGTTACAAGAGCAAGGCTATGCTGATGAAATTTACGATCGCACCGGATTAATCATTGATGCTTATTTTTCTGCTACCAAACTCAGGTGGCTATTAGACAAGGTTAGAGATGTTGACCTGAACAATGTCTTAGCAGGCACTATTGATACCTGGGTGTTGTGGAATCTCACAGGCGGGAAAGTCCATGCCACCGACCACAGCAACGCCAGCCGGACAATGTTAATGAATCTCAAAAGCTGTGAGTGGGATGAGAAATTACTGGATCTGTTTCAGATTCCGGCTGATATTTTGCCTCAGATTAACCCTAGTTTAGGAGTATTTGGAGTTACTGATGCTACTTTGTTGGGCGCTGAAATTCCCATTACAGCTATCTTGGGGGATCAACAAGCAGCTTTATTTGGTCATGGCTGCGATCGCCCCGGTTTGATGAAATGCACTTACGGTACTGGCAGCTTTTTGGTAGCTCACACAGGCGATCGAATTGTGCGATCGCACCATCAACTTATTTCTACGGTGGCATGGACACAAGCAAATCCAAGCGGAGCATTAGATGTAGGCTATGCCTTGGAAGGGAGTATGTTTACTAGTGGAGCTTGTATCCAATGGTTGCGCGATCGCCTCAAACTGATTAAAACTGCTGCTGAAAGTGAAACGATGGCAAATCAGGTCAAAGATAATGGCGGAGTCTACTTTGTGCCTGCATTTAGTGGACTAGGCGCACCTTATTGGGATATGAGTGCTAGGGGAGCCTTTTTCGGCATTACCGCCAGCGTCCAACCAGAGCATCTAGTACGCGCCGTGTTGGAAGCGATCGCCTATCAAGTTCTAGAGGTAGTGCAAGCAATTAATGAATCTAGTAGTAATCCAGTTGGACGATTAACCGTAGATGGTGGTGCTTGTGAGAATAATTTTTTGATGCAGTTCCAGGCTGATGTATTAGGTATTCCAGTTGAACGGCCGATAATGCGCGATACGACCGTTCAGGGTGCAGCATTTGCAGCAGGTTTAGCTGTAGGATTTTGGGAAAGCTATGAAGCACTGGTGCAGCAACGGCAAATTGAGCGTGTGTTTGAGCCAAAAAGCAATGACCCATTGTCCAACTTTGGTACTTGGCAAAAAGCAGTGAAACGAACTCTTGCTTGGGAGGAGTAAATGCTTACTGCTCAGGCAAAACTTCAACCGAATGGGTACTAGAATTTTGTTCCAAATAACGTGGATCGCGCACTCCCACGTGCAAAACCTGCTCCCAAACCAAAAAATGCACTTTCAACAACATTGACGGTCAAGTTATGACGAAGGTCTTTTTGAATTTTAGAGTTAGACATTTAAACCCTGTTTGAAGCTCCTTCAGAAGGTGCAGAGTAAACAGTTGCGAGTCAGAGTTTCCCAGAACTATTGCGTGGTAAGTTGGATTTGGGGTGTAAATTCCCATCTGAAACTTTAATAACTGATATAGGACTCCTATTTGATTTTTGAACAAAATTAGGTATGTAGGGTGTGTTAGAACGAAGTTCGTAACGCACCACTATCAAGGGTTTCGTGCCGTACTCTCCGCGATAACATCCTACGTATCTTTTCAGAAATCAAACCGGATTCCTATAGCTGTTTTAAAATACTACTGACATCTAAGGATGCTTCCCGCATGATTACTAAACCTAAGATTTTTATTGATGGCGAATCAGGAACCACAGGCTTACAAATTTACTCACGTCTCAATCAACGGGATGATATCGAGTTAGTTAGCATTGAGGCATCTAAACGTAGAGATGCAAGTGAGCGAGCTAAACTAATCAATGCCGTCGATGTTGTTATTCTCTGCCTACCTGATGATGCAGCCCGTGAAGCTGTTAGCTTAGTAAGTAGTACTACGGTTAAGATTCTTGATGCGAGTAGTGCCCATCGCACAGCTAATGGCTGGGTATATGGGTTCCCTGAAATTAATCCAGGACAGCGAGAGAAAATCGCCAGCGCCCAGTTTGTTAGCAATCCAGGCTGTTATCCCACAGGATTTTTAGCCTGTATCCGTCCTTTGATTGCTAAGGGACTTTTAAAAAATAATTTTCCCATCACTGTTAATGCAGTATCAGGTTACTCTGGTGGCGGAAAGAATCTCATCAACCAATACCATACATTCCACGAACAGCAAGCTGAGGGCGATTCACTATATCCATACGCCATCTACGGTTTGCAGTTTGGACATAAGCACGTCAAGGAAATGCATTATTATTCAGGGTTAGCATCGCCGCCACTGTTCGTACCATCAGTAGGAGATTTTGAGCAAGGGATGCTAGTTCAAGTTCCTTTGCTGTTAGGAACTTTGGATAATCCACCATCAGGTGAGGTAATCTATGAAGCGATCGCTAATTACTACCAAGGTGAAAAATTTGTGCAGGTTGCTCCATACCAAGATTCTACTCTGCTGCGAGACGGAGTATTTTTGGATGCGATGTCTACGACGGGCTACGCCTACGCAATGAACGGCACCAATATTGTTCAGGTTTTTGTATTCGCCAATGACACCACCAAAGAAGCTTTGCTAGTTGCTCGTCTCGACAACTTAGGCAAAGGCGCATCAGGAGCCGCAATCCAAAACCTAAACATCATGCTGGGCTTTCCAGAAGAATTGGGATTGTTATGAAAAAGCATTAGGGAATGGGGAATAGGGAACCCGGATTTATCACCACATCTCGATTAAGCCTGCGCTTGAGCAGAGGAGCAGAGGAGAGTTCAAATACCAAGTTCTTTCCCCTCTGCCCATCCTTATATATTCTGGTATAAAAAAATTGGTATTCCAGTTAACACGCAATAAAGCTTGATGCATGGTTCAATTAGATACTAAAGCCCCAAAAGCCGGAAATATCTATATTTGGAGATGTGATCGGATGGTTTTACCTAAGATATATAAGACTTTTCTGATAATAGCTACTGTTACACTCGTGACAGTATTGGCAGTTTCAGGGTTTGCTAAAACAAAACCTCAACACAATATAATAATTTTTATTACAGATGGATTGCGACCTAGTAAAGTTAATGCTCAAGAAACTCCTAATCTTCATGAGATTCGCCAACAGGGTGTAAGTTTTGTCAATAGCCATTCACTCTTTCCTACTTTTACTACCGCTAATGCTTCTGCGATCGCAACTGGACATTATCTCGGTGATACTGGTGATTTCAGCAATACAATTAATGTTGGCTTTCCTGTCAATAGTGCTAATAATAGCCCCGTTCCTTTCTTAGAAAACAATGCTGTTCTGGGGGAAATTAGCCAACACTTTGATGGCAATTATTTAAACGAAGAAAGTCTATTAGATGCCGCGCGTGAAGCTGGATTTAGTACCGCCGCCGTTGGAAAGATTGGGCCAGTATTAATTCAAGATATTACTCAACGAAGTGGTAAATCTACAATCATAATTGATGATGCCACAGGTTCCCAAACGGGAATTCCTTTGAGTTCTGAAATAGCTGAACTATTAACAAAAAATGATATTGCCTTAAAATCTCCGACGCGAGGAGATAATGGCAAATCTGGCAACAGTACAGCACCAGGCACGAAAGTCGCTAATATATTTCAACAACAATACTTTGCCGATATAACCACAAAAGTGCTATTACCTCTATTCAAACAACGGCAAAAACCTTTTGCTTTAATTTATTGGTCACGCGATCCAGATGGAACTCAGCATAACCAAGGTGATAGCTTAAACACTCTTACTCCAGGGATTAATGGCCCGACTTCACTTGCAGCCCGTCAAAATGTTGATAAAAATCTCGGACAAATCCGTGCCGTTCTCAAACAGCTAAATTTAGAAGCTTCTACAAATATTTTTGTGACGGCGGATCACGGTTTTTCTACAATCAGCAAGGAGAGCAAAACCAGCTACTCAAAGACACTTGATTATCCAGATATTATGAAAGGATTTTTGCCACCTGGTTTTCTAGCTATTGATATCGCTCATGGTTTAGGATTGCCTTTATTCGATCCAGATAAGCAAAATGCTGCTGTCGATCCAACTCAGGGTCAGTTTTCTAAAAACGGTTTGATTGGCAAAGAACCCAATAACCCTGATGTATTAGTAGCTGCTAATGGTGGTTCAGATTTGATTTATTTACCTAATAGTGCCAATAACAAAGCACTTGCTAAACAAGTTGTAGATATCCTCTTAAAAGAAGATTATGTGAGTGGTTTATTTGTAAATGATACATTAGGTTCCATTCCAGGGACTTTACCCTTAAGTGCGATCGCGCTTAATGGTAAATCTCATCTTCCTAGCCCAGCGATCGCAGTAAACTTTCGGACATTTGATACTGGCTGTGGCGACCCAACTGCTTGCGGTGTGGAAGTTGCAGACACTTCTTTGCAGCAAGGACAGGGAATGCATGGCTCTTTTAGCCGTGCTGATACTTACAATTATATGGCTGCGATCGGCCCTGACTTTAAGAAAGCTTTTGTAGGCCGAGTACCAGTGAGTAACGCTGATGTACCAATTACCTTGGCTAAGATTTTAAATTTGAATATTCCCCATCAAGGAAAACTTATAGGTCGTGTTTTAGATGAATCTTTGGTTAGAGGAGCCAAAAAAGTTTCTTTTAAATCTAATACTTTGACATCTCAACCAAGTACTAATGGATTAAAAACGATCCTAAAGTATCAAACAGTTGGCTCAACTCGATATTTTGACGTTGCTGGTTTTCCTGGTCGGACACTCGGTTTAGCAAAATAGTAGGTCATTGGTATATTTAAATATATGCTATTTAAATTGATGGATTTGGAATCTGAATAAATTCTTCCCATCGTTCAATTTCTTCATCTTCCTCATCCTGAAGGTATTCATAGCAAGTTGAAGCATTACTGATGTTGAAAAGTTGAGCAAAACCAGAAAACTGTCCTACTCCTTGGAACACTTCATCATAAGGCAACTTGCTAATATCAACATCGTTTTTACGTGCTTGTAAGCGTTGCAATAATTCTAGGTTTTTTTGATAGATTTTTTCACGTTCCTCTTTAGAGAGAACTGTCAAAACTTTAGTAATCTCTTCAATAGTTGTTTGATTATTTGGTAGTTCAGTTAGCAAATCGGCAAATACTTCAGGTTTTCCCCGTAATCTTGCTTTTTCTTCTCTGGATACAGTCTCAAAATAGTCTGGGTTTGAACTATATTCATCAACTAGTTTATGCTCTAAATAATAGATGTAATCGAAAAGATTGTCATCATAAAGAGTGAGATAGAGCAAATGTCCAGGAAATTGCTGGGCGATCGCAGCAGCAATATTAGAATCATACCCTAGTCCTGAAGGATAGACGCTAATCCAACCGTTAATACATGGAGAAATTAAAAACTTCTGTTTTTCTTGTGCAGCAAGGTTTTTTACAATCTCTGCTATTTGCTCGGTGTCGGTTGACCGAATGTGAATAGAACCGTAAGAAGTGCCCATAGAAATTTTGAAGGGTATGTGACTATTTGAGTTTACCCATCATTTCCTTTAAAGATACTGTACTTTAAGAGACTCAAGCCCTACTCCTACTTGCGCTACACAACGGATTATATATTAGAATAATTTGATGCTAAGAAGTTTGTGATGAGTAGATATTCCAATTACAGTTACTGTATCCGTTCAGATAACCTAGACTTAATAGAACAGGCTGTAACCCACATTTTTGAGCAAGAAGACTGTCGTCGTATCCCTTTGCCTCCCCTGTCTCTAGATGGTATCGAGCTATCCATAGAAGAAATTGAAACCGATGTTAAAAAACTACGTCGTTATAACTCTAAGCTAAGTAGCGAACTATGGGCCTTTGGAGTGTTTGTTGGTGCGCTTGAATGGACGATTGTAAAAACTTTTCCTGATGAGCTGCTATGCCGTCGAGCAAAAGATGCCGAACGACCCCGACTATCAGAACTAGCAATACAACTTCGCACCGATGCTTTTTATATAGGTTACGGCGAAGAAGGTAGTATTTTTATGGAAACGGATGCCAAAGGTGGCATTTTCATCTCTGGCTCAGTTAATGAAGAACACTCAGAAGAAGGTAAATTTTTTGAGGAGCAGATTAACTTAGTAGATCGTATCCAATCACTAGAGCAAAAAGCGCCTCAACGCTTCTTCCTGTTAAATGTCCCAGAACAGATGCAAACAGCCGAGCAAGAACTCAAAGAGGAGGAAGATAAAAGGTTTGAGGAGTGGCAAGAGCAGTTTTTAGATGATTATACTAAACGTTATTTTTCTCTAATGACATTCGATAAGTTGGAAAAGTGGAAGGTAAGGTTTAGGCAGAACAGAAATCAGTTATTTAACAAAAAAGGAGGGAAGCAATTATTTCGAGCTTGGTCTAATGCATATACATGGCAGGATTTTAGCGATATGCCTAGTGGTTTTTTAATCACATTTGAGAGAGCCATAGGACGATTATTAGGTGGTACACCTTCTTACTGGCATTTAGGAAGAGAACCTTTAGTTTACCGTGCCTACACCCAGCAAAAACAGCTAGAAACTGATGGAGCGCGACTATTGTACTTTCCACCTACCCAGTAATTCCAAAAGTTTGAAGTTTATGAAATTCAACTACTGTAATTAGCTATAAATAAGTTTTTTAAGCAGGAAAATTGTCATCGTATCCCTTCCAAAAATATCATAATTAGCAATGCAAATTGGCTGTAATACTTTTCATTTAGGTGTCTACCAAACGGATTATGGAGTTTTGCTAGAAACAGATGCTCAATAGCGATCGCTTGTCAAATTGTGGTAAAAAAGATGGTGCAGTGATGCCTACGGCGGCAACTTATGCAGTTAATTAGCAAATAGCCTCTTATTTCCTTCTTTTCAGCCAAATCACTTTTGGGCTATTTTGTCAATATATAAATCCTAACACTATCAGTTTGATTGGCAGCATTTTGAAGATATTGGCACAAGCCCAGCCAACTTTTTCCGCTTCAGTTTAGCTAAAAACTTTTTTGTCACATCAACTTTATCAGTAAATCAAGACCAGTTAGGCATTGCAAGCAGCGATTTGTGCGTAATAAAGCTTGTACAATTATCAAGGCGGTTTTTACTGCCAGAATACTTCTCAGGTGTAAAATTTATCGACAGCAAAATTCTTATACTTTGTATTTTTCCATCCTTCACTTGTGGCAAAAATGACCCAAGTTAAGCACTCATATATTGCAATAGATAACTTTTACCCTTATGACTGGAGAGCAAAATCTTGGGAATAGAACTACGCAGTTTCGTATTTCTCGACAGCCTGCAACCTCAACATGCAGCATATATGGGAACAGTAGCCCAAGGCTTCTTACCATTACCAGGGGATACATCACTGTGGATTGAAATCTCTCCTGGTATCGAAATTAATAAAATTACGGATGTAGCTCTCAAGGCTGCCTCTGTGCGTCCGGGAGTACAGATAGTTGAACGACTCTACGGACTATTAGAAGTTCATTCTAGCTCCCAAGGCGAAACGCGGGCTGCTGGTCAAGCCATTTTAGCGGCATTAGGAGTCCGAAAAGAGGAATGTCTCAAGCCGCGTGTTGTTTCTAGCCAGATTATTCGCAACATCGATGCTTACCAAACACAACTTATTAATCGCACGCGACGGGGACAGCTACTACTAGCAGGACAAACGCTGTATGTATTAGAAGTGGAACCTGCTGCTTACGCCGCACTCGCTGCAAACGAAGCTGAGAAAGCAGCATCGATTAATATCCTTGAGGTTCAAGCTGTAGGAAGTTTTGGGCGGCTTTACTTAGGTGGACATGAGCGAGATATTCTAGCAGGTGCGGCAGGAGCGTTAACGGCTATTGAAAGTGTAGCTGGTCGGGCAAATCCTCTAGGTGGTCGTCAGGAGTAAAGGAGAAAAAATGGCAAATCGAGAGCATCTAGCTTTACTGAAAGCAGGTGCAGTGACATGGATTGAGTGGAGAAAGAGAAATCCTCAGATTGAACCAGACCTCAGCGCTGTAAATCTGCAAGGGGATAACCTCAGAGGTGCAAACCTCCAAGGGGTAAATTTGAGAAAGGTAGATTTGGGTAATGCTTTACTTGTGCGAGCAAACCTCAGTGGGGCTGACCTCAGTAGTGCCAACCTCTCCAAAGCCTTGCTCGTTGAAGCTAACTTGAGTGATGCTAACTTCAGTGTTGCTAACTTGAGTGGTGCTATGCTTACGCAGGCAGATTTGAGTCATGCTAATTTGATTGGAGCCGACTTGAGTGAGGCAAATTTGAGAGGCGCTGCGATCGCTCATGCTAATCTAATTGGAACTGACTTAAGAGGCGCTAACTTGAGAGATGCCGATTTAGGTGCAGCGAAGCTAATCCGGGCTAATCTCTCTTTTGCCAACCTCATCGAAGCTAACTTGATTGAGGCTGACCTCAGCGAAGCAACTTTATATGAGGCGGAAATATTGGGGGCTTATCTTTATAAAACCGACTTATACAAAGCTAATTTGAATAAGGCTCGCTTCAGTGGTGCTTACCTGCTGCGGGCTAACTTAAGTGAAGCTGATTTGAGTCAAGCTGATTTAAGCTGGACTAACCTTAGAGGCGCGAATTTGGCAGGGGCAAATCTCAGAGCAGCTAACCTCAGAGGAGCCGACATTCGGGGAGCTAATCTTAGCGGTGCAAATCTTCAGGAGGCAATTATGCCTAACGCTTCAAGGCACGATTAGTTAACAATAAAGAGCAATTGATGTTTAGATTCATTTTCTGAAGTTTAAACTAATTCGCAGTGCAAAATCACCCAGCACTGCTGAGTTAATTAGCTTCATTTTAGCACCATCCTCTTTGGGGCATTCCTTGGCAGAATAAGCTTCAGTAGTTAAAGGAAATATATAAATTTTATATAAAGCCGAAGTTTTGTTATGCTCAAAAATGCTTTGGATAATCCATCAATTTAACTTATGTATTTTGAAATGAATTTCTTTAATATAAAATTATTTTTTTTACATAAAAAATTTCACATTGAAACCTAACTTAACGAGAATAGCGGATTAATCTGGAAAATTTTGCTATATGCACTAGAAATATAGCATTTTTGAAAATAGACTTAATTAAAGTTTATAAAATTTCAACTTAGGATTAAAAATTAAAAATCTTCTATTTTTAAGATTTCGTAAAGAAGTTGACGCAACCTTTTGTTCGTGGTACTTAAGTAATTAAGTTGAAGAACCAAAAATAATTAAAATAAATAAACTTAAACTCAATTACCTATCATTTTCAAAATCAACTAACCAAATCAATAATTGATATTTTCTAATAAATATTGGTATTAATTAGGTTAATCAAGGTATCTCTATTTAAACTTACAGTTTTAAGTAATCCACATTTAACTTATAAAGAGTTCTTTGACTGAGGCCAAACTTAGGCATTAGTGAGAAATATAGGAAAAATAATATGGCAGTTATTTTCGGCACTACGGCTCCTGACACAAGAAATGGGACTTCAGGAGATGACACGATATATGGTTGGGCTAATGGTGGTAATGCCAATAGTTTGTCTGGTAACGATACCCTAAATGGTGCAGATGGTAATGATAATTTGTTTGGCGGGACAGGAAACGACAGTTTAATTGGTGGACTTGGCAATGATACACTTGATGGTGGCTTGGGTCTTGACAGCTTGAATGGGGGAGTAGGTAACGACACTTATCTTGTTGACAGTGGTGCTGACACCATTACCGAAGCTGTTAATTCAGGGACAGATACCGTCCGGTCTACTGTCACCTACATACTGAGTGTCAATTTAGAAAACCTGACCCTGACTGGAACTAGCGCCATCAACGGTACAGGTAACAGTCTTAACAACATACTTTTTGGTAATACTGCTAACAACACTCTCAATGGGAGAGCAGGCAATGACACCTTAGATGGTAATTTGGGCAATGATACGCTCATTGGTGAAGATGGCAATGATAGTCTACAAGGCGGGCCTGGCAATGACAGCCTCAATGGGGGGTCTGGAGACGACATCCTCATCGGTGTTTTCCCTGCTAGTGTACTCTCACCTGGATTAGGGGAGACTGATATCTTAACTGGCGGGGTTGGGCTAGATAGATTTATCCTGGGAGACGCTAAAAATGTCTTCTACGACGACAAAAGCACTACCAATGCTGGTTTTGGCGACTTGGCGACTATTACTGACTTCAACCCTAGTGAAGATCGAATAGAACTCAAAGGTTCGCCAAAAGACTACCGCTTGCAATCTGCTGGAGCCAACACACAAATATTATTAGATAAACCAGGAGCAGAGCCAGATGAGATTATAGGTCTTATCCAGGGGAAAGTGAACCTTAGACTTGATAGTAACGATTTCCTTTTCTATGAACGGGAAAATGCTGGACAAGCTACAAACAATACACTAGCTAGTGCTGAAGGATTGGGTTCTTTATCATCAGGCTCAGACGTTAAGCTCTCAGGTGAGTTGGTAACAGTTCAACCAGGGGACAATCCTGATTTCGACTTTTTTACATTTTCTCTAGCAAATCCCAAAACTGTCACCATCAGTGCGGTAACAACCGATGATACAGTTATCGGACTGTTTAACAATGCTGGGATTCTACTGCAAAGTGACGACGATAGTGGCCCCGACTTTGGATCGTTCATAACCGCTTCACTGGGTACTGGAACGTACTCAATTTCAGTAAGCAAATATGCTTTCTTCCCTCAAGATGGTGGAACTTTCACTGGCTCTAGTGACAGCAATTCTGCTCCTTATACACTAGAAGTGAGTTTGGGATAAGAAAGTTGTTAACTTCAGGAATTACTAACATTAGGAGGCTATTAAGAATACTTTTACTGCTGGCTAGAGGAACATTAAGTTTACAAACAAAATCATCTGACTATTTTATGAACAAAATAATGAATAGCACTAAATTATCCAAGCAAGATAAACGCAGATTCATCGGTAATTTATCTCTAAAAAGGTGCTTTATCGCTGCCAAAGCGCTGTTACTTACAATAGTCATATTAAATTATGGTACTAGTGCAGTAAATGCTGCACCTCAATCCCTGCGTGCTGATATTAAGATTCGCCTTATTCTGAATACATTATCAGACTCTCCCTCTGTTCGGATTGCAAAAGATCCACGAAACAATACCCTCTATTACCTCAAACGAAATGGTGAGATTTATCGAGTCAATTTAGGCTCTTCTACTAGTACACTTGTCTACAACTCTAGTAATCATAATATCGGTGAGACTCAAGGTTTGGCTATTGGCCCTAACGGTACAATTTATTTGGTTGGCAATGCAGACCTTGTGAATAACCAAACCAAAGCAATTATTGTTAAAGGCGAAATTCAGTCGGGTACACAACAGCGTATCTGGTCTATCTTAGCTAAGAGTGCAGGATATCCCAAAAGCAAAACAGCTTACGATCATCGCTTCAACGGCGTGGTTGTTAGCCCAGATGGTAGCTTTATCTATGTGAATAGCGGTTCTCGTACCGATCACGGTGAAGTTCAGTCTTCTGATGGGTTGTATCCCAATACTCGCGAAGTAGGATTAACTGCCTGTATACTCCGACTTCCTAGTAATGGCAAAAATCTCTTCCTTGCAAACAATCGAGCAACCTTAAAGACAACTGGCTATATTTTTGCAGAAGGAATACGTAATACTTTCGATATGGCATTTGCACCCAATGGGGATTTATTTGGTACAGAGAATGGCCCCGATCGCGATATGTCAGAAGAATTAAATTGGCTACGTCTAGGTGGTAACTACGGCTTTCCCTGGCGCATTGGCGGGACAGATAATCCACAACAATTTCCCAATTATAATCCTGCTAATGACCGATTGTTAGATCCTCGATTTAACGCCGTCCAAAAGGGCTATTTTCGTAACGATCCAACCTTTCCTATTCGGCCTAATGTAACCTTAATTGAACCAATTCCTAATCTTGGGCCGGACGCAGACAGTTACCGCGATCCAGTAGATGGCAAAGTCAAAGATGCCAGTGTTCTTGGGCAAAGTTTTAGCAGTTTTACAGCACACCGTTCTCCTTTGGGCTTAGTTTTTGATACACAAGGAGTAATGAGTCCAGAATTCAATAGAGATGGATTCATGTTGAGTTGGACACCAGGCGACTCCACTGGCGAAACAGTAGCAGGCCCTTTTAAAGATCCTAGCCAAGACCTACTGCATTTAAACTTAACTAAAGTAGGAACTACCAACTATAAATTTAACGCTACGCGCATTGTCAAAGATTTTAGTAATCCCATTGATAGTGAGATTATCGGCAATAAAATTTATGTTCTGGAATATGGTGGAAATGAAGGAATTTGGGAAGTAACTATGCCAACTCAATAAAACATTACTACTCGATCTCTTTTGGCAAAATCCTTAAGCGCCCGTCCTAGAATTTCTTCACTGGCACTTAAAGAATAAACGTCGGCGGTGTCAAAGAAGTTTATCCCCAATTCCAAAGCTAGTTTAATAAATGGGCGACTATCTTCTTCTTCTAGTACCGATTCTCGCAATTTACGAGAACCATCGGTCATAGTACCCAAAGTATGTCGTCATCCTGTTTGCTCTACTTTTTGATAACGTTGTGATAGTTCTAATGTAAGTTGAGAAGCTTGATGTGCCTCATCGATGTGTCCTAGCTGGCTATGGGTATTAGCTAATTCCCTCTGAATCACTGGAATATTGCCACGGTCAGCATTCCGCTTTTCTAGGACATTCAAAGCTTTGTTATACTGCCGATCGCGAATCAGTGCATCAAGATAAATCTGTTCAAATAAATCTTTTACCATTGATTTTCCCAGAGCATTGCACAGCTACAAGCATTACTTTGCAAAAGCTAGATTTTAAACTACTGTAGCTTAATCGGGATATTGTAGATAATAATATATGAAAAATTTTGGACAACTTATCCTGTCATAGCGATCGCTTTTCTCAAAATTAAGCAGTTTAGGAGTTGCGATCGCCTCTGAAAACGCTAAGATTACTGCGGATACAGTATTGTCTATGTTAGGTGCTTGTGGTGTGTAGATAAAAAGGGCGAGCGCTAAAACTATGCCTAAGAGAACAAAGTGCGTAGGCGCAGCCCGCCGCAGGCATCGCAAGTAAAATTTCCAAAGATGAGACATAGTATAAACATTGAGAAAATGCCATTGTAAATAGACTAGTTACTCTACCTACAATGCTTGCAAATCAACCTATAACCCCTACCAGCAAGCAGCAAGGGTTGAAGGTGGTTGATGCTCAATTAAGGACAGGTGATATCATAGCCAAGCTCGGTCATATTGAACAGGCCAGAGTTTATCGTATCCCAACTGTTTGGCTGCCAGATGCGGCCAGTAAGGATTGCGGAGTAGTTCGCGTCCCAACAGCACTATATCAGCTACTTCTGTGCGAATAATCTCATCAGCCTGTTCAGGGGTTGTAATTAAGCCTACAGCTCCTGTATGGATATTGGCTTCGCGACGGATGCGTTCGGCAAACTGAGTCTGATAACCAGGTTTAACTGGTATATTGATGCCCGGTATAATGCCCCCTGATGAATTATCGATGAGATCAACTCCTAAAGACTTAAGTTTGTCACTTAAAGCAATACTTTGTTCAATGTCCCAACCCTTATCTACCCAATCGGTGGCAGAAATACGTACCCAAAGTGGATGCGTCTCGGGCCAAACCTTTCGGACTGCTTGAACAACTTCTCTGAGTAAACGAGTCCGGTTTTCAAAGCTGCCACCATAATCATCTTGCCGTTGGTTAGAAAGAGGTGAGAGAAACTGGTGGAGTAGATAACCGTGGGCAGCATGGATTTCAACTACCTTGAAACCAGCTTCTAGAGAACGTTTAGTAGCTTGGACAAAGGCATCAATAACTTCCTGAATTCCCTCAAGACTTAGGGCTTCTGGAACTGGGCTATCTTTGCTAAAAGCGATCGCACTACTCGAAACCAAAGGTCGCCAACCTTCCTGAGATTCATCTAGCGCTTTCCCTCCCTTACTAGGTTTGGCAGTGCTGGCTTTTCTGCCTGCATGAGCGAGTTGAATACCTGCAACAGCTCCAAAGTTATGAATCAATGCTACCGTTTTGGCTAAAGTTTCGATGTGTGCATCCGACCAGATTCCCAAATCTTGAGGGCTAATGCGTCCGCGAGGTTCTACGGCTGCTGCTTCTGTTAGCACTATACCTGCACCGCCAACTGCGCGAGAAGCTAGATGAATAACGTGCCAATCATTAGCATATCCATTTGTGCTGGAATATTGACACATAGGTGAAACGGCGATGCGGTTACGAAAAGTAACTTCACGAATCTTTAATGGTTCAAATAGATGTGCCATTGGTATTGATTCCTTTTCTTGCTTGGTGAAAAAATAGGGGTGTAAGGGTGGTGAGTCACTCTCTAATTCAATATAATTGTTCTGAAAATCATGACTGGTTTTGCCCCTACTCTTCCACACCTCGATAAATCAAATTGCTCTGAAACTAGGATTAGCTTTTCTCCCTACACCCCAACATCCTTATTTTCAGACATTAAACGGCTGTAGATTTTCTCTGACTTATACTGACATGAATGATAAACGCCACAGCCAATAAAAATAATCCTATAGCTGACTAGAGTCACGCTCGAAATTTGGATGAATAGGCTGATTCTCAAGTTCTTGGCTCTGCAATTCCCAGATATCACATTTTACTTCTTCTTTATCCACTAATAACTGTAGATGATCTGGTAATTTAGCTTTTTGCGAAATTGTCCAAATTTCTCCATATAAACATTCTCTTTCAATTTGTCCAGAAAACATAACTTTCCTCTCCATAAATGTCACAACTTAAGTTTAGTAACTCCTGATTTCTGAAAGACGAAGTAACAAAATATTCATCCTTCATTCTTTCATCTGATTTAAAATACACCTACTATTCCTCCCTGATATTGGTTATTAATAAAATCTCTCACCTGTAGATAGTTAAGTAGCTTGTTTAGTTTCTGAATCTTGGGTTCATTTTCTTAACCCTCTAATGAGACTAATACCAAGGTATACTTTTTCTCTTTAGCTGTTTTTTATCTTATAGATTGCAGTGTTATTGCCGCTAGAACAACAGTTTTAGCCGAAGAAACAATGAATTCTACATCATTAACATCTCGAATTAGTTGGACTCATTCATTGATTTAAGGCTTTTCGAGAAAAGACCAAGTGTGCTTAATAAAACTAGATTTAATGGCACTAAATTAATTCTGAGTTCCTTGATAGCATTAATCATGAAAGGTCAATATTGAAAAAAATTGCCATCGATTACTTTATCTCTTAAAGCTATATTCGGTCGTACTTGGTCATTAGAAGTAATAATTATTACTTCTATTTTGTCTTCAGGTGCTAGTTGAGTATTTACAAACTTCAAAATATCTTCAGATATGATTTTCGGTACAAAAAACTTCAGTTACGCTTTAAAAATGCACCTTGAAGACGAATAAGACCCTCCCCAGTCTTTTTTGAATTGGTACTCCCAATGCTTTTGCACTACGGCTGCTCCTGCTGTCCAAGTTTCTAGCCGATCGAGTTGTTGATTTCTGGGATTCAATCATGTGTTCTGCAATCAAGGTTCTAGTAAACCCACATCGTTCAGCCAACTGGATCGGATACTTAGCTCGTGAGTAACTGACATCACGAGGTTTAAGAGGGTGGTTCATTATGGCGCAGTTGCCGTAAACGGGAATCCAGAGCCCGTAACATGGCTCAGACATAGCTTTCAAGAACCCTTGTAATAGACGCTAAAAGTTTACTTGGCACTATATTTTGAGTTTATTGGCTAACCCAGATAATTTACTGATAATCTTCGAAAAATCAATCTAATTACCGTAGTATACATTTATGAGATTTACATGGATTGTGCTAAAAAACAAGAGGCTATTAAAATTTATTGATATTACTCCTTAAGAGAGTTAAGTCTGTGGCGAAAACTTTCTCAAAAAAAAGACAAGTATAATTTTTGTCTTCAATGGTTAAAATAATAGATTCTGTGTCGAAAGTGTTAGATGAATCCCCACGCGATATTACATCTCTATTACAAAGTGTGACAACCTGGTTGGGAAAACTACCTATAATTTATACTAATTTCTTAAAAATCAGGCACTTATTGCCTTTGAGTTTTCTTTAGGTAAACTGTTAGCATTATGAACAGTTTACGCCTTGACAAACAAAGAGTTTCAGCTGCCCTTAATCTAACTTTTTAAAGAAGTCCGGTATCTTGTCGTTTATTTATCACTCAAAATTGTGTAAGCATCATTAACTAAGTGCATTTTCTCTTGTGCTTGTTTTAGCAGTTGCGGCTGATTCACAAACAAATCTGGATGCCATTTTTTTACTAAAGTTCGATAAGCCTGCTTTACCTCAGCCTGAGAAGCATAAGCTTGCAATCCTAAAATGCCGTAGGCGCGAGTAATCTTATCTTTTTCCGTCTGGCTTTTGGGTTGAGTGGGTGCTTTCTTGCTTTGAGTTGAATTTTGCTGTTTGCTAGTTTGAGAACCAGGCGATGTCTCACGACAAGCCTTAGGGCTACGCATCTCTGCTTTCATCCGCGCTATTTCCTCATTGAGTTCCCAATCACGAAATTTCGCCTCCACCTCTTCTTTCCGCGGAGAGGGAGAAGCTTTTGGCGATGGCGGTGGAGAAACTGATTCTACCCTTCTACCGCTATTCTTAACAGTATTTTCCTGTTGTTGCTTAATAACAGGATCTTTTTCGGGGGAAATTCTAACTCTCTCTGGCTGTGGCGAATATTTTTTATTAGTATTCGTGTATTTTGGTATTTCTTTATAAGGTTGATGATTTGAGAGGATTTTGACTTTTTCTAACTCTTGTAGCAAACGATTAAAACCATTTTGTAATTGCTGCAAACTTTCGCGTTTATTAGTAACTTCTACTGCCTCTTGACTGAATTCAAAGCAAATTACTTTTTCGGCTTGCCGTTCATATTCAGCCAAAATTGATAACCCTTGGCTGCTGAAACTAGAGAAATAATCTTCAATTGCAGTTATACAAAGTTTAGCAACTTCCTGATGATAAGATTCCTTGGCTAATTGTTCGTCTTGTTTTTGGATATTCTTGTTTAACAAATAAGAAATACTTCCCACGACAGCAGCACCTACCGGGCCGCCTAATAACCAACCAATACCACCACCAACAGCGATGGAACCAGGTTCACTCAAATCATCAGTATTGTTTGGCTTTGGGGGTAATATTACTTGTGGTTCGCTAGGAAAGGGAATTAATAAATCTTGCGGTCGTTCTTCTTGGAAAAACTCGTAAGCTTGATAGAGCCATTTTACCGCAGATAATTGTAATTGATTTAGGTCTTTTTTAAGAGTATTTGTTTGCCAATCTTTAAATTTATTTTCTGCTAATGCAACTGCCGCATCAGCTTGATATTTTGTGAGTAGTTTGGGTAATGCTAGCCAATCGCGTAATTCTCCGATGCTAGTAGTGAAACCTTTATAAATTAAATTAGCTGCTTTTTGTTTAATTTCAATTTTACTATTTTGTTTATCGTCAAAAGATTTGATTTCAAGAGCAATCGGGTCAATTTTAGCTTTTAATGAGAGTTGGATTTGAGAAGCGATCGCTTGCACTCTAGGCAAACGCACATTACCACGATTTAGTTGCAAAATCCCTACAATATTTTGCAAAGCTGTTTCAAAAGCTGCTAAACCGCTACTATTGGCAGCAGCAACATCGCCTTTTAATCTGGCTCTTAAGGCAGGTAAAGCATCAACACGATATAAATTACTAAAGCCTGGGGGTAATTCGGCTCGAAAGCTTTCTGCAACAAACAGCAGGCGATTTTGGACTTGTTTTTGCTCGTCAGGTTCTAGCAAGTTAAGAAAATTGGCAACAAATATAACTGTTTTAATACCGCGATCTAATAGCCAATCTCGTAAGTTTTCCCGCTCACCTAAAGTCATTAATTTCCGTGCATCTAATAATTGGATAACTAAATCTGCACTTAAAAGTTGTTCTCGGACTAAATTATCTTGTTCATCTCTATCATTTGTTCCCGGTAAATCGAGAAATTCTACACCAGTTTCTAAGAAGGGATGCGGGCAAAAAACTTCCACAGATGCTACATCTTTTCGCATCTGCCTATTGCCATCAAGAATTGCAAATTGCTGTAAAACTTCTGTGCCATTGCGATAGACTTCTGTACCATCTACCAACATGATGCGAGTCTGCACATCAGAGCCATACTTAACGGTAATGGATGCGCCTGTGGTGGGGATTAAATCAATTGGCAATGTGCGATTCCCTAGCATGGCATTCAATAGGGTAGACTTGCCATGATTAAAAGGGCCAAATACCGCAATGCGGAAGCTAGGATTAAGTAGATTATTGCAAATGGTAATTATATCTTGATTTAGTTGCGACTTGCGTTCTAAAGTTAGTAAATCAGATGCAGATTTGAGAGAATCTGCTAAATTTTTATAACCTTCATACTGTTGTTGCATAGTTCCTCATTTCCAGGCTCCGCCTCATATTATTATGTTTATATTAGGTATAATTAAACATCCAATAAAATCCTAGTTTGTAGTGAGCGATTCATCGCTCATAGCAAAGTTTATCAGGACTAAAGTCCTTGCTACAAACTTTAATTTATTTAGGTTTGGCTACTTATGGTTATGGAAAGCGGAGCCTTCCTATAGGCATTCCCAGCTTCTAGCTGGGAACGAGAATAACGAAAGGACGAGAGTTATAATATATATTAGCTATAGTAAGCTAATAGATTGCTATACGCCGCCTCAATTTTTTGCAACTGAGCTATTACATCTTCTTGTAAGGTTTTTAACCGATTGAACTCACGCTCACGATTGATTTCGCGGGTTTGTTTCTGCTTGACTAAATTATCTAATTCAGATTTACGAGATACAATATCATCGTTAATCCGCTTACTCACTTCTCTTTCGTAAGAATCAAAACACTCTTTCACAGCATTGTATACAACCTGAGATTGCTCGTATGCAACCTGGGGTAAGTGTTTTACTAACTCTTTCTTCGCTGTTTTAACTAACTCCCTACGCGCTTGATCTGCTTGCAAAAATCCTACTCCCAAACCTAGCAATGCAAACCCGATTGGCCCAAGCAAAACACCTGTCACTGCTGTAATTATCCCACCAATTCCAATTACAGTGAAGTAGTTTAACAAGATATTTTTCCAATCAAATCCAGCGCCAGCTAGTGCAAAACCAGCAAGATTTCCGTTAGATATCGATAACAATCCCATTGCCCATTTTGCCCAGCCGGGAGAGTTATCTTCTTCAGCAGTAGTAGTGGTATGTACCTTTACGTCTTGTCCTGTGAGCTTTTCTGTAATTTTGTCTGTGATTTGATTGTAAGATGCGCCATATTGTGCAGCACTGCGAGAAAGTTCTTTAAAAGCTGTATTAATATCTTTTTCAGCAGTTAATGTCCAAGCAGCAGATTTATCAGTGATATATTGCTCAAAGGCTTTTTGCAGTGCGGTGTTAAATGCTTCTCGTTTACCACTGCTGAGAAAATCAAACAAATTTAATTCTGGCTGATAGCGTAAGAAGTCGGTTTCAAAGGTATTACCTAAGTTTAAAACATAGCTGCGAAAAGATTCAGAAATTTTTCTTGCTTGAGTGTCTCTGGTATTGATAATTTCTTTTTGGAATTCATCTCGGATACCTGTAAGTTTGTTAAACTCAGGTTCTACTGAATCAATCCGTTTTTTCAATTCATTTACATCTTGATCTAGTAATGGTACGCGTCTTGCAACTGCTTCGCGGGTATGATTGCATGTAAGTCTTGCTAAGGTTCTAACTTGACGGAGTTCTGCGATCGCACGTTCTCTGGTAAGAAATGTATTAAGGGAATCCATAAACTTCGGAAAGCCAGTCCCATCTAAATCAGCTTGAGGGTTCTTCAAGCGTCGTCTGAGTGCTTGAATTGACGAAAGCTCAAATACCCGTTCGTCATAAATATTCTGACCTTCTACAGTACAATATTCTGCTAAATTCGCCTTAAATACTTGCCGCAATCTATCCTCAGATGCTTTTAATTCTTCGACATCATCAGGATCGATCAGTGATTCCCGCACCTGATCCCAAGCGTTAACTAAGAAGAAAACTGTCAATCCTCGACCTTTGATATAATTTTCTAGGTAGCGACGCTCACCCAAGGTACAAGGTTGAGAAGCTCTCATCACAAACAGAATTGCATGGCAATTATTTACATAACCCAAAGATAATTCGTTTCGCGCTTCTGTATCATTCAATCCTGGACTATCAACAATTTCAATTCCCTTTTCTAGTAGCGTTAAGGGATACTCCACGACTGCATAATCTACATCTGGAAATGCTTGTTTTTTCTCCTGCTCTAATTTTTTTGCTTCAGCCGGATCGATAGTATATTTATATTTAAAGTTTTGAAAATCTAACTCTTGCGGACTTTTACCATCATTAAAATGAATAGTAACTTTCTTTTCTGGCCCATAGCGTAAAACTGTTAACACTGCGGTACAAGGGTTAACATCACTCGGCAATAAGTTTTCTCCAATTAAGGCGTTGAGGAAAGTGCTTTTTCCCCGCTTCATGTCGCCCAAGACTAAAAGGCGAAATACACCTTTTTGGAGATTGTTACTAGCTACTGTAATATCTTCAATATCTCGTTCTAAACTGAGTTTCCCTGATGAAGATTCACCAGCTAACTCAGCTTGATTAATAGTTTCAGCAAGTTTGCTCAAACACCCAGACATCTCCGATCGCACTTGAGCAACCCGCTCTAAATCTTGGATAAATCTGTCAGTTGCTACCTGATTTGTCATAAAATTTACACCTTTATTAAAGATTGGTTTTTTTAGATTCCAAAAATAGTTTGTAAGACACCCATCCCATAGCACCAACAATAATTAACCTAGCTAATACTGAGGCTATTCTTACTGCAACTAGCGCTACCACACCAAGAGCAAAAAGCTTTCCACCCAGAATCAGTTTTTTCATCCAAGGTTTCTCATCTGGTTGATGCTTCACAGTTTGATGAAAAGCTGCATCAGTAGCATGGATATTAGTTTCCATTTCCCGGAGTCGCAATTCAACTTCTCGTTCCCGTAATAAGCGTTCTCGGTGTTCAAGTTCTTTTTGGCGATCGCTCTCAGATGTCATCAGTGTCCATCCCGTCTAAGACAATGAAAAGATGTCAGCATTTACTCATCAATCATGCTGTATACTAACTTACGTAAATATTTAGTAACCCCAGTAAATTTACTATTTTGCTTTTCGTTGACTGCTGAACTTAAGCAAAATATGGGCATCATTTACTGTAAATAATGCCTAATTTTTGTTGGTTACGCCGTCTGTTTAGAAGTTGCTTTTAAGTCTGCGGTCGATTTTAACCGGGTGATGGTGGCTTTACGAATGCGATCGCTTTTGCGTACCCCGCCTGTCATCTCGTATTCCCGGCTATCTTTGCCATACTTCAACACCACACCACTAACTAGGCGTTCTGAGGTTTCGCAAATGCTCTTTTCAAGGGTTTCTATTTTTGCCTTTGCCGAGTCAAGGGCAGTTAGCATCATATTATACTGGTCTATCTGGTTGCGGAGTTGTCCGGTTAACTGGATTAAATTGTTTAAACTGATAGAATCACCAAAGTCAAGGCTAGAATCAATCGATTTAAATCCGATTACTCTCTTTTCGGTTTTTTCTAGCACGGAAGAGCTTCTTGTTTTGCGTGGCATCAATCTATGCTTTTTACTAAACTTTATCTTTCTAGAGTGTCTCAATGGGACAATGTAGCGGTTCAGTAAAGCTTACAAAAATAGGTATTTTTTTTAATAAGATTGGATTGCTAGCTCAGTAATTGCACGATATCAGACAAAAAATTGTTGAGAATAAACTTGTGTTCTGACAGAATGGACTTGTGTTCTGACAGAATAAACTTGTGTTTTGACAGAATGGACTTGTGTTTTGACAGAATAAACTTGTGTTTTGACAGAATGAACTTGTGTTCTAACAGAATAAACTTGTGTTTTGACAGAATGGACTTGTGTTCTGAACGAATATAACAATCAATATAGCCACAGTCCTAACAACAGCAAAGATTTGCCCCCATCTGTCCTGATTTTATAGTTGAAGTGCGATCGCATCAATGCAGTATCTCGCCAATCACGCGATTAGTACCAGCTTATCGGCGAGAATTTCGGGAAAAAGGGGATAATACGGTGAAGGTTACTGTGGAAACTCCTGCTGTCAGCCATGCCCCTAAACTTTACTTTCGCCCTCAGTCAACAGCAAACTTTTGAACTGCGCTGTAATTATGGCTCGCGTCGCCTGGATAAAACGGAGTTGGCAGCGCTGATTGATTTGTGCGAGCAAAATTATTATCCTCGACGAACAGATAACTTACACGATCTCGAACAGTTGGGACGGCGACTTTATCAATGGCTGGATGGTAAAGAAGGATGGTTGAGAAGGGCGCTGAATGAGGCGGATGAGCAAACGATTCTTCTAGATTTGATTCAAACCAGCGAAGCGCAGGGGTTGAATCCCGAAACAGAACGGGTAGCCTTGGGATTGGGACATTTACCTTGGGAGTTGCTACACGCTGTTGGAGGGTTTTTACTAGAACGCGAGGATATTTCCGTTTTGCTAGTGCGTTGTGTGCAGCAGCGTCAAACTCAAGTGATTGGTCTGCAAAATCGCCCCTTGCGGTTGCTGTTTATGGCCACTTCTCCTGAAGATCCGAGAGTTCCACCACTAGGGTTTGAGCGGGAAGAAGCAAACATTTTGCAAGCAACTAAAGATCAGCCTTTGGCGTTGATTGTCGAGGAAAGCGGCTCGGTTGCAGAGTTAACTAATTTGGTGAAATCCTACACAGAAGACTATTTTGATGTCTTTCACCTCACGGGACACGGAATAATTTATACCAAAAAAGATTACGGCTCTTTGGTGCCAAAAGGTACAACATTACCAGACAATACCCCCTGCTTCATCACTGAAGATGAGGTGGGGAATATGCAGCTTACTACTGTCAATGATTTAGCTAAAGCCTTTCGGGGACGCTGGCCGCGTGTAACTTTTCTCTCTGGTTGTCATACGGGACAGGTTGCTAACAAAGGGACAGTACCCTCAATGGCGCAAGCATTGGTGAAGGCGGGAGCAGGTATAGTTTTAGGCTGGGCGCGTCCGGTGTATGACCGCACGGGTATTGTAGCGGCACAGGCACTTTATCAAGCTTTGGCGACGGGGGCAACTGTTGAAGAAGCGGTCAAAGCGGCGCAGCAAGAGATGATTGACGAAGAATGTACCGACTGGCATCTGTTGCGAATTTATCGGGATACGCGCCCCATTAACCAACTAGTGACAGCGCTGAGAACAAGAAATCGTGAAAGGCTGACGTTTACAGCGCCAGAGCAAGAATTTTTGGATGAGAATAATCAAGTTAAAGTTGCCAGTCAGTTTGAATTTGTCGGACGCAGACGACCTTTGCAACGATGTCTCAAGGCTTTGCAGGAAACCAGCGACCAAATCGGCGTATTTATTGCCGGGATGGGTGGACTGGGCAAAAGTACTCTGGCGGCGCGGTTATGTACGCGGGTGCAGATGCAGCGTTCTAATTTTGCGCGAGTTGTGTTGATTGGGCCTCTAGATGAGATAGGTTTGCTGACTAAGCTTTCTAATAAGTTTGAGAGGTTTGCAGATGTTCCCCAACTGCTGAACGAACCAAAGGTGTCTCTTAAAGGACGGTTGCAAAACTTTTTTACAGCGATTGAAAATGTTCATAACCAACCCTTGCTGCTGGTGCTGGATGACTTTGAGCAAAATATCCCCACAGCTAATATTGAAGATGGCTCATTGCGGATGACGGCAGAAGCTTATGAAATTTTAGGGGCGATTTGTGCGGCATTGGAGGAAAACGCGGCAGAGAGTCGGCTGATTGTCACCTGTCGCTATTTGAATGCAGACACCTTACCACCTCATCGCCTGCACTTGGAACGCCTGGAACAGATGAGCCGCAGTGATATTGATAAAATCTGCTTTCCCTTAGATAAGGAAGTTAGGGAACAGTTAAGAACTCAGAGGATTATCCACATTGCCGATGGTAATCCCCGGTTGCTGAAGTGGCTGTTAGAGGTGATTCAGCAACCAGGAATAGCGGCGGATGAATTACTGAATCGTCTGGAGGCGACTGAGCAGAAATTCCGCGAAGATATTTTGGCACAAACTCTGCTGGATGCCTTGGAACCGGAAGAACAAAAGTTTCTCGCACGGTTGAGTGTGTTTAATTTGCCCGTTACTGTTGAAATCATTAACGCCATCTCCCCCTCTGTTGCTTCTCTGCAAAAGCTTGTCAGTCTCAGCTTAGTTGAGTCTGCTACCACTCACGCCACCCAGCTAGCTAATTATCGAGTGACGACAATTTTAGAATCGTTGCTAGAAACAGTGTTGATTCAAAAAGAATGGCAAGCAGCGCGACAGGAAGCGGTGAGGGAAATCCATCAAGTTTGGTGGGAGCAGAATGACAACCCCACGGAAGCAGAAGGACTGGAAATTGTGCGGTTGGGATTGCTGGCAAAAGAGCAGGAGATTGCTGTCAGCATTGGAGATAGGATTGCAAGGAATTGGGTAAATAATTCCCGCTTTGTGGAAGCTTTGGAGTTATGTAAGCAAGTTCTGGCAGTTTTTCAGGATTACCGCATCTTGGGAACAGTCGCCCGTGCTGAAAGATTTTTGGGTTTTGTGCAACAGGCTGTTATCCATTATCAGCAAGCTTTAGACCTTTGCCCTGAAGAGGAATTGCAAGAAAAAGCCACTACCCTCAACAACATGGCACAGGTATTCGCTCAACAAGGGGACATCCCAAAAGCGATCGCACTCTGGGAGCAATCCTTGGAAATATTTGAGCAGATTGGCGATGTCCAAGGTAAAGCCACTACCCTCAACAACATGGCACAGGTAATCGCTAACCAAGGGGACATCCCAAAAGCGATCGCACTCTGGGAGCAATCCTTGGAAATAAAGGAGCAGATTGGCGATGTCAAAGGTAAAGCCGCTACCCTCAACAACATGGCAGGGGTATTCGCCCAACAAGGGGACATCCCAAAAGCGATCGCACTCTGGGAGCAATCCTTGGAAATATTTGAGCAGATTGGCGATGTCAAAGGTAAAGCCGCTACCCTCAACAACATGGCACAGGTAATCGCCGACCAAGGGGACATCCCAAAAGCGATCGCACTCTACAAGCAAGTTGTTTCCACACTTGCACAAATAAGTGCATACAGTGATTTGGTAACAGTTCTGAGTAATTTAGGCTTAACGGATGAAAGCAACGGTCTGGTTTACCTAGCTCAAGCAATGTGGCTGACGCTGAGAATTCAAGCACCTTTAGTAGATACCATTCAGTTAATCCGTGCTTTATATAATAGAGTGCCTCAAGGCGATGAACTAAAAGCTGTGTTAGGAGCAACGGCAATGTTCTTTTGCAAACTTCGAGGTGAAGGTCATCCGCAGTTAGAGGAACTTCAAGAGGATAGTTTCAAGATTATATTAGGTGCGGCAAATGCCCAAGGAATTGAAGCACAGGAAGCGTTTGATAATTGGTTTACTCAGCAACGGCTAAATGATCCAGAATATTTTCTCCCTCGACTCAATCAACGTCTAGAGGAGATAGTGGGCGATGGGTGGTTGTTTGACCGCAGTCAAGTTTCAATGGGTGAATAAGGGGAAATGCGATCGCGCTACTCTTAAATTAGTTGCTGACAATATAATCAGTTTATGCAATCCCTAAATATCACACTGCCAGATGCGATATGGAATCTCAACTAATACAGAGTTCTCCCGATATCCTTTCTGGTACACCCGTAGGGGCACGGCAATGCCGTGCCCCTACAATCGTGATGTAATACTAAACTACAGCTATTGTTGCACAGGATGATTTTTGTTGAATTGCTGAAGGGAAATGCGATCGCGTTAATCTTAAATTAGTTGCTGACAATATAACCAGCTTATGCAATCCCTAAATATTACACTGCCAGATGCGATCGCTTAGGCAACTATGATTATTGTCGGCTTGCTAAGTGGGGAAATGCAATATGGGATTTTAGGCAAATTAGATGTAAATCATGCGATCGCTATAAGCCAAAATTTTTATAGATACTCACACAGGCATAGTCAAAATGGATATTAAGAATGGCTTCGTTGGCGCTATTGGCAACACACCCCTAATTCGCTTAAATAGCTTCAGTGAAGAAACAGGGTGTGAAATCCTTGCGAAAGCTGAATTTCTCAATCCTGGCGGTTCCGTCAAAGACCGTGCTGCACTTTATATCATCGAAGATGCCCAAAAGAAAGGTTTACTCAAACCTGGTGGTACTGTTGTAGAAGGAACTGCTGGTAATACTGGCATTGGATTGGCGCATATTTGTAATGCTAAAGGCTACAAATGCCTAATTATTATTCCCGATACTCAGTCACAAGAAAAAATAGACGCACTGATAGCACTAGGCGCAGAAGTTCGTCGCGTTCCTGCCGTACCCTACAAAAACCCGGACAACTACGTCAAGCTATCTGGCAGAGTCGCTGCTGAGTTGGAAAATGCTATTTGGGCGAATCAGTTTGATAACCTAGCCAATCGCCTCGCCCACTACGAAACCACAGGGCCGGAAATTTGGAAACAGACAGATGGTAAAATAGATGGATGGACATCTGCAACTGGTACTGCTGGTACTTATGCTGGTGTGGCCTTGTACTTGAAAGAACAAAATCCAGCGATTAAATGCGTTGTAGCCGATCCTCTGGGTAGCGCACTCTATAGCTATGTCAAAACTGGCGAAATCAATATAGAAGGAAATTCCATTACCGAAGGCATCGGTAACGGTCGTGTCACAGCCAATATGGAAGGCGCACCTGCCGATGATGCTATTCAAATCGATGACCAAGAAGCTTTACGGGTAGTTTACCAACTGCTAAGGAAAGATGGGTTATTAATGGGCGGTTCAACGGGTATTAATGTTGGCGCAGCTGTCGCCCTAGCGAAGCAGTTAGGGCCAGGACATACTATTGTCACCATCTTGTGTGATAGTGGTTCTCGGTATCAGTCACGGATATTCAACCCGGAATGGCTAGCTTCAAAAGGACTTTCAATAGATTAGTCATTAGTCATTAGTCATTAGTCATTGGCTTCCGACTTTTGACGAATGACAAAGGACAAAGGACAAAGGACAAATGACAACTCAACCATCAAACTTGCCCACAATAGACCAACCCTCTTCTTCTAAATGTGTGCGGGTTTGTCAAAATCGTACCTGCAAAAAGCAAGGTGCGGCCAAGGTATTAGCAGCTTTTACGGCTTTCCCAACCCCTGATGTAACGGTAACGGCTAGCAGCTGTTTAGGACAATGTGGCAATGGGCCGATGGTGCTGGTATTACCCGATATGGTCTGGTATAGCGGCGTTCAACCCGATGAAGTATCTCTACTGATAGAAAATCATTTACTAGGTGGTCAAAGAGTCGAACAGATGCTCTATTATCGGTTTCATCCCCAGAGATCAAATTAATTAGCAATATCAAAGTCTGTAATCTTGTTGACTGAAGTGAGGCATCCAATGAATATCCAGCAGCTGCGTCAATCCTTAAAACAAAATTGGCTTGTTTACTACAGCCAAAATATTACCTGGCTGGTGAAAATGCGAATTTGGGGGACTTACGATGGTCTACGCCGTCCTTTGTCCGGTTTTATTTTGGCAACACTGTCTGTTTTAGAACCCCAGTTTGATGAAATACTTGCTTTTATGATGGATTTGAATAACGATCCAGATAAAATAGTCGCTGCTTTAGGTCTTAACTTCAATCCTGATGAAGAGTTACGTTTAATAAAATTAGACCATTCTATGACTACAAGCCAAGTGGCAAGTGAGTTGCCAGATGAGAAGCATTCTGAGGATAAACATCTATTATCATCTGTAACTGCCAGCAAGATTGCGCTTCATTCTCTTGCCAAGACTCTAGACTCCAACTTGTCACGGCCCAATCAAGTAGTGCCATTGTTTACAGCTAACACTGAAGTAGTTCGCACCCGCAAACCTGAGTTGGTAGTAGCAAATGCAACTAAAATTGCTCCAGATACTCCGATAAAAACGCCATCCCCCGGTTTTATAAGGGAATATCAACCTATAGGATCGCACTCTGCGCTGACAATGATTACCGAAGTTAACAGCAAAGCAAAAACTATGCCATCTGTGGCGCTAGCTAACGAGGTTAAAAGCAACGCGCCATCTGTCCGAATCCCTGTAGGCGCATTGCTGGCAATTACAACCGAGATTAACAGTAATGGCAAATCAGTGCGATCGCTAGCAATTACTACTGAGGTTAAAAGCAACGGTAAACAACCGAATATTCAACCACAAGAGGTTAAAAGCAAAGTGATACCAACCACTAATGCCCGTAGTTTAGCTTCTTGGGTAGATGAATTTTGTTATGGCACTAGGAATAAAGAAGAAGATATTTTGACTTGAATTACTTACGGGTACTCGTGAGAAACAAAGGGGATTTCTATGACTTCACCTTCAGTTTCTCCCACTTTAACTTTTAAGCCTACGCCACCAGCTTTGGTGCGAATGTAACCTAGTCCAAAATAACCATCAGCCGTTTCTGTGTAACTGGTAAGTTTGCCGACCTTTTCATCTCCAACTGCGATCGCACTTCCAACTTCCACAGGGGCACTGAGGCGGATACCCAAAAGGTGTTGTTTTACACCTTTATATGTATTTAACCGCGCGATGGTTTCTTGCCCAATATAGCAACCTTTAGTAAAAGAAATTGTTTGCCATAAACCAACTTCCAGAGGATTGTAATCATCTGTGAGTTCGGAATCTGGGGCGGGGCGACCTTGTAGTATTCGCAATGTATCCCAAGCGCGATCGCTCATCTCTACCGCCCCAGCTTCTAACAATTTGTTCCACACCGTTTCTTTGTCAGTATATGGGAAAGTAAAGGTGTATCCAGGTGCAGCTAATCCACTACCCACAGCAACCCGCACTCCCTCAGCCGGAGCGATCGTGTATACTTTGTGACTAGCATAAGGTTGCCCAATGAGTTCGCCAATACCCAACTTTTCTAAAACAGCGTCGCTTCCTGGGCCAATGAGGCTGAAGGTGTTGGTATATTTTGTGATATCAGATAATTTCACCTTGTCGGCAGAGAAAATATATTTATCCAGCCATTCCATGAGATATTGGCGGCGGCTGGGCGAAACCAGCAGGATTACTGCATCTTCTCTAACGTAGGCGGTTGCTAAATCAATTGTTCTAGCTGTGGAAGTCACAAAAACCGTATCACAACCTTGTCCTGGCTTGAGTATTTGGAAATTGTTAGTACTTTGATTGTGTAAAAAATTGAGGCGATCGTCGCCAGCCACTTTGATGCGTCCCCAAGCGGTGCGATCGCATATTGCAACCCCAACTCTAGCCGCTTGGATAGCTGCTGCGTCTTTATCGTCAATTGTAGATGTTGGCATGGTGGTGAGAACTTGCCCTGTTTTAATGTTGTCGCACTGGAAATCTTAGCAAATAAGCGTTTCCGGCTTCAACGTACCTCCGGTTTTCTTGTAACTGAAGTGCATTGGCAAAGTACCTTGTGTTAGTTGCGTTCTGGTCACTTCCATAGAAAAACACGAGAAATAGTACCTTTTAGAAGCAGACAGAACAAGAGTGCGATCGCTTGGAAAAATAAGCTAACTTGAAAATTTAGCTTTTATAAAATAATCAAGCGCCCTGTGTAATGGCGCTTCCCCATTGGTTAGATACTTTAAGATTAAAACAACATACTTTCAGGATAATGACATATATCTCCCAAAAAACCCTCACTACAGAAGATTTTCTGTCCCAATACCGAGAGAATACCCACTATGAATTAGCAGACGGAGAACTAATTAATATGGAACCCACTGGCCCTCATGAAACGGTGAGTGGTAAAGTTGCAACCCAAATTGGTATACATATTGTTACAGAACAACTCCCCTGGTTTATTCCTCGCACTTGTTTAATTTACCCTTTCGCGGATGCAGCCACAGTTCGTCGTCCTGATGTTGTGGTTCTTGATGAAACTGTTCTTCACCGCGAACCTCTTTGGGAGCGAGAACCCGTAATTACGCTGGGACGTTCAATTAAGCTGGTGGTTGAAGTTGTTAGTACTAACTGGGAAACTGACTATGCTCGCAAAGTTGAGGAGTATGCACTTTTAGGCATTGCTGAATATTGGATTGTAGATTATCGAGGATTGGGTGGAGTCGCATTTATTGGTAAACCGAAACAACCTACTTTCACTGTATATCAACTAGTTGAAGATACTTATATCTTACAACAATATCGATTAAATCAATTAATAAAATCACCACTTCTGCCCCGTCTTCAACTTCGCCTAGATGATATTCTTCCTCGTTAAGTGTGTCCTGCCCCCAGAACTGCGGTCTTCATGGCTTTACCAACATCAATTCCTACCCATTGAGAAATATTTTCCATTACCAGTTTGACTTCTTCAGTGCGATCGCTCTCTGCTATCGATTATTTTGTAGCTCCCCAACTTTAAATCTGCTGTATCTCTTGTTTTTGAAAGCGGTGAGCTTCAGAACTCGGAACTTGAGCTTTAGAACTCGAAATATCAAATTCTCCACTCAAACTCCGAGTTTTTAAGCTCTAACTTTCAATATCTTAAGCAGATTTTCTGCACTATTGATGCTTATGGCTGTACTCTTGCGAGATTTACAGACGAAATTGCACCTTTATCAACTTTTAGTTTCTACTTTTGAAAGAGTTTAGCCATTCTTGAACTTGCTCGCGGGCAATATCGCGCCCTCCAAGACCAAAGGCTAAGGCAATAGCAACTGCGATCGCACCTAATAAAAGTCCAAAGGCTAAATTCACAATATCACTGGCAACTCCAATCTGTTGCAGTGCCATTGCAGAGACTAAAGCAATAATGGCAATTCGCGCTACTTGTCCCAAAATCTCTGCCTGACGTTCGCCGGAACTGGTAATGATATTAAAAGCCAGATTTGCCAGGAATAAGCCAATGGCAAAGATTACCAATCCCGCCAAAATCCGCCCGAATATAATCACAATCCCAGACACTAATGCTGTCAGGGCTGCGATATTCAAGATATTCACCGCCGCCACCGTTGCAAACAGCATGATACCCACTAAGGCAACAATACCTGCAATTTCCGATGGAGTGCGGCTTGGGGTATGGGCAATTGTTGGTTCGGTTGAAATTTCGATGCGTCTAGCTGGTGTTGTTAGACCCAAAATAGTGAAAATGTTATTAAAGCCTAAATTGGTGAGGATACTTGTAACCAAATCTGCGACAAACCGCCCCACGAAATAGGCAACAATTAAAATTGCCACGGCTGTAAAGATGGCAGGGAGAGCGTTAAGAATCTGTTGTAGCATAGCGATCGCAGGGACAGAGATCGCATCAATTCGCAAGGCATTAAGCGCTGCGATCGCCACAGGAATCAAAATCAAAACATAGACAATTGTGCCGAGAATATTCGATAGAGGTTGCACCCCCGCAGCCGCAGATAATCCCAAACGACTACCTAAATGATCGATCCCAGTTGTTGCCAACAAGTTCGTCACAATCCGACGCACCACATTAGCTATAAACCAGCCAACTACAGCAATTAGCGCCGCCGCTAAAATGTTTGGCAGAATTAGCAGAACCTCTGTAATCAGAGCTTGTACTGGTTGTAGAGCCTGTCTTAGTCCGAGAGTATCTAAAACTGGGGCGAGAAACAGTAAAAATATAAACCAATACAGAGCATTACCAATGGTGTCACTCAGAGACAACTGATTCAGGCTAGGTGTCCTGTCTTCTGGTTCTGGATTCAAACGCTCATCCAGATTAAATGCCTGTAACGAGCGCACAGTGATAATCTTCACAATGGTTGCTAAAAACCAGGCGGTTCCTAAAAGGATTCCAGCACCAACCAAATTTGGCAAAAAGCCAATAAGTTGATTGAGAAAATTATTGAGGGGTCGAGAGGCTACCTCCAGATCCAACGTCTGTAAAACAGCTACCGCCGTCAATAGGATAATGCTCCAAAAGACTAAGCTGGAGATTAATTTCTCCACTTGAGGAACATCTTGACGACCTGTTACCCCTGCGGCAATGCGATTATCTATATTTGTGCGATTGAGGATTCCTCGCGTCACCGCAGCTGCGATCGCTGCAATTAGCCAACCTACCAACAAAATTGCTACCGCCCCCAGTAGACGGGGCGTAAACAGAATTATCTGTTGAACAATACCTTGTACATTAGCGATTCCTTGATTCACTGCTGGTTGTATCGGTTGCAGACTGGGCGATTGTGCCAAAAATTGCTGCACCCTCATGGGCAAACCAACTCCTATCACCTGGGTTATTCCTTGCCAAGTTGTGTTCATGGTTTTCGGAAATTAAGCTTAAGTATTCGCCGCAAACACTGAGTAAGTGTTTTGCCTATCAATTTACCAGTAAAAACATACATCTATCGCATTGATATCAAGAGGAATTTTTGACTTTGTTACTAAATATTTGATTTAATCTACTGACAATGGCGAATTTTGCGTTACTCTAATTGCAGCAACAGCATCGAAGATGTGGAATGCCGCAAGTTTTAGAACAATCAATTCAAATTAATGCTACAGCTACGGTGGTGGAGCGCTGTATTAGCGATTTAGCTCTTATGCAACGCTGGCTCAACCCCGTCCTCCGTTGCGAACCTGTGGGTGAAGCTTGGAGTACTGATGTAGGCAGTCAAAGTCGTTTTATCATTCAAATTCCTCTGCTAAAACCCACGTTGAATAGCGTAGTTGTGGAACGACAACCAGGTTTGGTAGTCTGGGAATTCCAGGGATTTTTTCAAGGGCGCGATCGCTGGGAATGTCAACCCACAGAAAAGGGAACGCTTCTACTAAACCGTTTTGAGTTCGATATTCCTAACCCCTTAGTGAGTTGGGGTTTCAACACCTTTGCTGCATCTTGGACAAAAGCAGATATGCAAGCCCAACTCCGCCGCCTGAAACGAGTCGCAGAAAATTCGTAATTCGTAATTCGTAATTGGGCACAAAAGGCAGAGGGGCACTTAGCTGGGGTAAGGGGGAGAATTAAGAATTACCTCTTTCTCCTCTGTTTCCCAGTCCCCAATCCCCATTCCCTAGTCCTTACCCATTAAGAATTACCTCTTTCTCCTCTGTTTCCCAGTCCCCAATCCCCATTCCCTAGTCCTTACCCAACTCGGTCAGTAGCCGCCGAATCATTGATGCATCCTGGGCATCAGGAACTGCTGCTAAATAATTTTGTAAGTCGTTTACTGCTTGGGGGTAGCGACCGAGTTGATAGGAGATTAAGCCGCGATCGCGCAATTCTAAAGTTAAATTAGGAAACAGTAACAAAATTCGTTCAATCGCTGCTAGGGTTTTTTCTAATTCTTGTTGTTTGAGGTAGATAAGTTTTATATTTGTCAGCATTCGGGCCAAAAATTGCCGATTACTGACTACAGCTAAAAATTCTGGTTGTATGGTAACAGGTCGCTGATAAAGTTGAGACAGCAGTTCTTCGCAATCTTGGGCAAATATTATTTCACCGCCATTGAAGGCATCGACGAAAATCTCTATATCTGGAACATCTGGACGAATCAGGAAATGTCCTGGCATCCCTACACCCACCATCGGAAAATCAATCCGTCTGGCAACCTCCAGATAAACCAACGCCAAGGTTATGGGAATCCCCAATCGGCGGTCAATGACATCATTAAAAAAGCTATTGCGCGGATCGTAATAGTCAATTTCGTTACCAGAAAATTTTAAATCATTGTAGAGATACTGATTAATACTTTGAACTATCCGCAAAGGATATCGTGAATCAGGCAGGCGTTCTTGAAGCTCCCATGCCATTGTATCAAGGGCATTAAGATATTCCTCTGGGTCTAACTTAGGATATTCTTCTTGGGCGATATACAAAGCTGCCTTTGCTAGGTCAATGTTTTCGTCAGCCTGCTGAATCTCCTGATAAAAATATTGTCGCGCTGACGAGAAATTCATAAGCTGTTGCTCGGTGAAAGTGTGATGAAACTACAGCCAAACCCAATGCTGGATTGGGTTTGGCTGAAAACAATTTTTTATATCTAAACACTTTATAATTCTAATAAACTACTGAATTGCACTGGATGTCAGGCGATCGCAATTCTGAGAAAGCCTGAAACACTAATTCTGCCTTCAATAATTTGAACCGTGAGATCGAAACAAGGGACTCTACCGTGTATAGTTTTGCGTAATTCCTAAGTGTTGTGTCTAGAATCATCATGACACGCCAGTTTTAATTTTGAGTCTTTCCTAGTGCCCATGCTAAAACTTACCTTAATTTTGATCCCCAAGCCCCAGTCTTAAAGATCAATTTAAGGCGAAGGTGGGGGCGTTCAGTGCTAATCTGAAAGGTGACATTGCTTAATTTTATGTCTTCTCCGACCTTATCTGAAATCTAGCTTCACTCATTAGGCGCAGCATGGTCACAACCGCAGAAAAAACAAACATTGGCTACATTACCCAAATCATTGGCCCAGTTGTAGACGTTAAATTTCCCGGCGGGAAATTGCCACAAATCTACAACGCTTTGAAAATCAAAGGCACCAATGAAGCTGGACAGGAAATCAACATCACCATTGAAGTACAGCAACTGCTGGGCGACAATCAGGTGCGGACTGTTGCGATGAGTTCCACAGAAGGCTTAGTGCGCGGTTTTGAAGTTACCGATACAGGCGCTCCTATCAGCGTGCCAGTTGGTAAAGCCACCTTGGGTCGAATTTTCAACGTCCTTGGCGAACCCGTGGACAACAGAGGCCCAGTAAATGCTGAAGCAACTCTACCCATCCACCGCTCGGCTCCCAAATTCACTGACCTGGAAACCAAACCTTCGGTGTTTGAAACTGGGATTAAAGTTGTTGACCTTCTGACTCCCTATCGACGCGGCGGTAAGATTGGTCTATTCGGCGGTGCTGGTGTTGGTAAAACCGTGATCATGATGGAATTGATCAACAACATCGCTACTCAGCATGGTGGAGTATCCGTATTTGCTGGCGTGGGTGAACGCACCCGTGAAGGCAATGACCTCTACAACGAAATGATGGAATCTGGAGTTATCAACAAAGACAACCTCAACGAATCAAAAATTGCTCTAGTTTACGGTCAAATGAACGAACCACCCGGAGCGAGAATGCGGGTTGGTCTTTCGGGCTTGACAGTAGCAGAATACTTCCGGGATGTGAACAAGCAGGATGTGCTGCTGTTTATTGATAATATCTTCCGGTTTGTACAAGCAGGTTCGGAAGTATCCGCGCTACTAGGTCGGATGCCTTCTGCAGTAGGATATCAGCCCACATTGGGAACCGACGTAGGCGAACTGCAAGAGCGGATTACCTCGACTACAGAGGGTTCCATTACCTCCATTCAGGCAGTATACGTACCTGCGGATGACCTCACCGACCCCGCACCTGCTACCACCTTCGCCCATTTGGACGGTACAACAGTGCTGTCTCGCGGTTTGGCATCCAAGGGAATTTACCCCGCAGTTGACCCGCTTAATTCAACTTCCACCATGCTCCAACCAAATATTGTGGGTGACGAACACTACAATACTGCGCGGGCGGTGCAATCAACTCTGCAACGTTATAAAGAACTCCAAGACATTATCGCCATTCTTGGTTTAGATGAATTGTCTGAAGATGACCGTCTCATCGTGGCCCGGGCGCGGAAAGTTGAGCGCTTCTTGTCTCAGCCGTTCTTTGTCGCAGAAGTATTTACCGGTTCTCCTGGTAAGTATGTGAAGTTGGAAGATACCATCAAAGGCTTCCAAAAGATTCTGTCTGGTGAGTTAGATGCTTTGCCAGAACAGGCTTTCTACTTGGTTGGCGATATCAACGAAGCGATCGCTAAAGCTGAAAAAATCAAAGGTTAGTCATTAGTCATTGGTCATTGGTCATTAGTCATTAGTCATTGGTCATTAGTTCAACTACTAATGACTAATGGCAATTACGAAAGACAAAGGACAAAAGACAAAAGACAACAGACAAAGGACAAAAGACAAATGACATTAACCGTTCGGGTAATTTCTCCAGATAAAACAGTCTGGGATGCTCCAGCTGAAGAAGTAGTTTTGCCTAGCACTACCGGTCAACTAGGTATCCTCACCGGACACGCACCACTTTTGACTGCTCTAGATACTGGTGTAATGCGAGTCCGTGCCGCGAAAAATCAGAATTGGGAAGCGATCGCCCTTTTGGGTGGCTTTGCCGAAGTCGAAGAAAATGAAGTGACAATTCTGGTTAACGGCGCTGAACGTGGCGACAAAATTAACCTAGAAGAAGCTCGTGCTGCTTACAACCAAGCAGAAGCAGGACTGAATCAAGTCTCAGCTGACGATCGCCAAGCCCAAATTAAGGCAAATCAAGCCTTCAAACGCGCCCGCACTCGGTTTCAAGCTGCTGGCGGTTCGGTCTAATTTAACTTTCTATTTCAACTTTGTAGGTTGGACATTTCCCAACCTACAAGTTATTTATTAAATTTTAAAAAAATTACGTCAAGTTTAAGAAATCGAGGCAAGCCCTAGTGAAGTGTTAAGTTAGCTAATTAGTTGCCCAAATGGGCACAAGTTATGAAAAGCTTTTCATCTTTGCTTGGCACTCGTAAACAAAATAAGGTAGCTCGTTTTGCAGCATCTATCGTAGCAACGTTAGCGATGGCTGCGCCAACGTCTTTGGCGATCGCTAGCAGTATTCATTCTGCCAATGCTACTCCTGTAAAAACAACTACTGCAAAAGAAATAACTTCGGTATCAGTCCAGCTAAATCAGACCACACCAAATATTGCTCAGTTACAAATTAGTAGCACTAAATATCAAGCTGCTGGAATTAATCCTTTTGGACTGGTTCCCATCGTACTTGTCGGTGGTTTAGTCATATTCGTCCCCCTATTCTTTGGCGGACTAGTGGTTATTGGCGAACGTGAAGTTGGCATTGTGGTCAGAAAATTTACCCTTTCCGGGCGCGGAATCCCAGCCGGAGGATTGATTGCTCTCAATGGTGAAGCAGGTTTACAGGCAGATACTCTGCCTCCTGGTTGGCACTGGGGCTATTGGCCTTGGCAGTATTCTGTAAAAAAAGAAGCGGTAATTGTCGTTCCCCAAGGGGAAATCGCTTTAATTGTGGCAGCAGATGGTGCATCCAACCCACCAGAGCGGATTTTGGGTAAAATCGTGGGTTGTGACAACTTCCAAGATGCTCGAAAATTCCTTACTCAAGGTGGGGAAAAAGGGCGGCAGATGGGTTTTCTCACCGCAGGTACCTACAGGATTAACACCGCCCTGTTTAAAGTCATCATGGCATCAAATGCCAGCGCTCATGGCATGACTCCAGAACAACTGCGAGTGTATAGTCTGGCATCTGACAAAGTTGGCATTGTTACTACTTTAGATGGTGTACCAATTTCTGCTGGTGAACTCGCAGGCCCGATAATTGAAGAACACAACAACTTCCAAAATGGTCAGAAATTTATTAATGGCGGTGGGCGGCGAGGTTTACAAGAGCAAACTTTACTTTCTGGTTCTTGGAACTTGAATCCTTGGTTTGTCCAGGTTGAGCAAGTACCGATGACGGAAATTCCCATTGGATATGTGGGTGTAGTGATTTCTTTCGTGGGTAAGGCCCATCAAGATGTTAGCGGTGCAGCTTTCACCCACGGTAATTTGGTGAATCAGGGACACAAAGGTGTGTGGGTCGAACCGCTATATCCTGGTAAGCACCCGATTAATTCCCGGATTATGAAGATTGAACTAGTGCCAACGACCAACATCGTTTTAAACTGGTCAGGTCGGACTGAACGCCATAGCTATGATGCTAAACTGGCTTCTTTAACAGTGCGATCGCGGGATGGGTTTGCCTTTGATTTAGAAGTAGCGCAAATTATCCATGTCGGTGCTTTAGATGCTCCGAAGGTAATTTCTCGCGTTGGTGCCATGCAAAATCTCGTAGACCATGTATTAGAACCAACTATCGGGAATTATTTCCGCAACTCAGCCCAAGACTATACTGTACTGGACTTTTTGACGGCTCGGAGTGAGCGACAAGCTGAGGCTGCTGAGTATATTAAAACAGCATTGCGGGCTTATGACGTGCAAGCGATCGACACCCTGATTGGTGATATTCTGCCACCAGCGTCGTTAATGCAGACACAAACAGACCGAAAAATTGCCGAAGAAGAACGCAAGACTTATGAAGTCCAGCAGATGGCGCAAACCCAACGGCAGCAGCTTGTCCGGGAAACAGCACTGGCTAATATCCAGCAAGAAATGGTGAAATCAGAGCAGAGTGTACATATCGCTGACCTAAAAGCCCAAGCCCAAATTAAACAGGCGAACGGTGAAGCTGAGGGGACAAAACTCCGGGCAATTGCTGAGGCTGAAGGTATTCGGGCCACAGGTAACGCTAAAGCTGAAACCTACCGCGCTGGTGTGGAAGCTTTGGGGCCACAAGGTTATACAGCAATGCAACTAATGCAGATTATCGGCGATCGCAATGTCCGCTTGATACCGGATGTCTTAGTTGGTAGTAACGGTAGCAATAACGGCTTAGTGGATGGGCTACTATCCATGATTTTATGGAATCAAACTGGTAAAGGTGAATTGACACCAACACCTTTGCATCCACAACCAGTAGTTACCAAAGCCCAACCAACCTCAGAAAACGGTTATCCACCTATAGTTGTGAATTTCCCTGTAGATAAGTAACATCAGGAACATGAGTTAGGGGCATAACATTGTTGTGCCCTTACAAAAACAAACGGCTATATCTTTTTGTGGACATCTTGCGGGCAGAGAAATTTTGCTGTTACAAGAACGCTATCGTTTAATGAAGCAAATTGGTAAAGGGGGATTCTGCAAAACCTTCCTCGCTGTAGACGAAGGTCAGTTTCCTCCAATTCCTTGCGTTGTTCAAGAATTATCGCTGGAATCTGAAACAGATCAAACTTTTCAGCAAAAGGCGCAAAAGTTAGAAGAATTAGGTAAACATCCGCAAATTCCCGCTTTGTTGGCTTATTTCCAACATAATGGGTATTTTTATTTAGTGCAGGAGTTTATTGCAGGCACTAATTTAGCTCAGATGGTTGAAGAGGAAGGCACTTTTAATGAAACTCAGATTTGGCAACTTTTAGAAGATTTGTTGCCAGTTTTGCAGTTTATGAGCGATCGCAATATCATTCACCGCGATATCAAACCCCACAATATCATTCGTAGATCCGCAACTACAAAGAACGGGGATTTTTTCATAGTCGATTTTAGCACTGCAAAAATCGTCACAGAAATCGATCGGCTAACATTTGAAACCAGTATTGGCAGCCCAGAATATGCTGCACCAGAACAAACGAGAGGAAAAGCGGTTTTTGCTAGTGATTTATATAGCTTGGGTGTAACTTGTATTTACTTACTTACTCAGATTCCGCCCTTTGATTTATTTGATATTGCTAATGATTGTTGGGTCTGGCAACAATATCTTACTACCAAGGTTAGCGATGTCTGGCGACAAGACTCAAAGAGTCTACGCTTGGCGCAAATTCTCGACAAGCTGCTGCAAAATGCTATTAACCGCCGCTTTCAATCAGCTAATGAAGTTATGCAAGTAATGGGTATGGAATGTAAAACTCAAAATTTGCAATTACCAAATCCTCCTTGGCGATGCTTGCATACCCTAACTGGGCATTCCGGGACATTAAGTGGTGTGAATACCCTTGCCATCAGTCCTGACGATTACACTTTAGCCAGTGGAAGTGATGACAAAAACATCAAATTGTGGGATTTAAATACCCAAAAAGTTCTAGCTACCTTATCAGGACATTCTCAAGCTGTAAAATCAGTTGCTTTCAGTCCTGATGGGAAAATTCTGGCAACTGCTAGCGATGATAAAACTATCAAGTTGTGGCAGGTTGAGACATTAAAGGAAATCTGCACCTTAGTGGGACACTCACACGCTGTAAAATCAATTGCTTTCAGTCCAGATGGGCAGATTCTCGCTAGTGGTAGCTGGGATAAGACAATTAAACTCTGGGATGTAAATACTGGCAGAGAAATTTACACCATCGCTGGACACCAATTACAGGTAAATTCAGTAGCGTTTAGTCCTCAAGGCCAGATTTTAGCCAGCGCTAGCTATGACAGAACGATTCGCCTGTGGCAATTGAGAGCATTTGGAAGCTTTGAGGAAAAATTTGAAAACCGCCCATGCTATAGCTTGTTAAGCACCCTTTCGGGTCATGCATGGGCGGTTTTGACAGTCGCTTTTAGTCCCGATGGGAAAATTTTGGCGACGGGTAGTGATGATAACACTATTAAATTGTGGGAGGTAAACACTGGTCAGCTAATTTGCACACTTGTTGGCCATTCTTGGTCTGTGGTGGCTGTGGCTTTTACTGCCGATGGCGAAACACTCCTAAGTGCAAGTTGCGATAAAACAGTTAAACTTTGGAAGGTAAGCACAGCAGAAGAGATTGTTACTCTCTCTGGTCATGTAGACTCAGTATCTGCTGTTGCTGTGAGCAAAGTTAGACAATTAATTGCAAGTGGCAGCAGAGACAAGACTATCAAACTGTGGCAGTTTGTAGAACAGCGCAATCGCTAATATTGTAATATCAGGCGCTACCTGTGAAGGCAACTTCTGGAAATTTCAACTGAGCTTCTGCCATTGGACGGTTTCTGCCTTCCTCTTGCCAGTAGTTAATCACTTCTGTTGCTTTGTTAAGCAACTCGACACGATCCAGGTCAGTAATCCAATGTTTGGATTCTAATTCCTTTTTTAACTCTTCCCAGGCATCATTTCTGGGCCAAAAAAAGTACTTAGTCAAAGGACTTGTACCTTTCCCTACAACTTGATCCACTGCTAGAGCAACGTTTTCGTCTAACCACAGAATTTTCAAAATAAACTTGGTCAATCACACCTCCGGGAATTTCCGGGCATTACTGAACTAGGATAGCGATCGCTTATTTTAACGCAATACCCTATCAAATGACCAAACACTCATTGGATTGGGCTAGCATAAGGGTTAGTCGGCGCTAACTACAGAGGCTTACCTTGACCCCGATTTTTTACCTGAGTGATAATCTCACCCGGCTCTCAAAGATTTTACTGTTAATTTTGAATTTTGAATTTTGAATTCGGAGCGAAGCAATGTGACTGCCCATCTGCCCCAATCTCAAATAACATCTAATTCAGATTTGTACGAGCAAGATTTTTACCTGTGGATTCAAAGCACAGCAGAACTGCTCAAGCAAGGTCGGCTCACAGAACTGGATTTAGAGAATTTGATTGATGAAATTGAAACAATGGGTAGGAGTGAAAAGAAAGCACTCAGAAGCAATTTGGAAGTGGTGCTAATGCATCTATTGAAGTATAAATATCAAGCTGAGAAGCGCTCAGGTAGTTGGCGAGCCACAATTCGGGAGCATCGTAAACGCCTCAGAGAAGCTCTAGAAGAAAGTCCTAGCCTCAAACCCTATTTCTATGAGGTTTTTGGGCTGTGTTATGACAATGTGAGACTCTTGGCTGCCGATGAAACTGAATTACATCTACCTACCTTCCCCGAACAATCTCCCTTCACGCCAGAGCAAGCCCTCGACCCCGATTTTTTACCTGAGCCATGAGCGCATTATGATGATGTAAAACTCTTTTGCTTCCTACCTCATGACTCAACAAACTTCTGCAAAAGCGATCGTTATTTTCGATATTGATGGTGTTGTGCGCGATGTTGGCGGTTCCTATCGCCGGGCGATCGCAGATACTGTAGAATATTTTACTACCCAAGTATATCGCCCAACCCCACTAGATATTGACCAGTTGAAGTCTGAAGGGGTGTGGAATAACGATTGGGAAGCATCGCAAGAATTAATTTACCGCTACTTTGAAACCCAAGAACAGACCCGCGAGCAACTGCAACTAGATTACAATGCGATCGTTGCTTTTTTCCAATCGCGTTACCGCGGCCCAGACCCAAATAATTTTACTGGGTATATCTGTAATGAACCCTTATTATTACAACCTAGCTATTTAGAGCAACTTACCCAAGCTGACATTGCTTGGGGCTTTTTTAGCGGTGCAACTCGTGCTTCTGCTAACTATGTATTGGAAAAACGCCTCGGTTTGGAATCTCCGGTGTTGATTGCGATGGAAGATGCGCCAGGGAAACCTGACCCTACTGGACTTTTTGCGACAGTTCGTGAATTAGAAAATGGAATTGAGGAAAGATTAGCGATCGTGTATGTGGGAGATACGGTAGCAGATATGTATACCGTGGAGAAAGCGCGGGGTCTTGATTCTTCTCGCTCTTGGATTGGTGTAGGGGTTTTACCGCCCCATGTGCAGGAAACAGCATCGCGTAGTGATGCTTATGGTGAGACACTAATAGCAGCTGGAGCAGCAGTAGTTTTGCGTAATGTGCAGGAATTGACCCCAAGGCAGATTCAAGAATTGATAAGTTCATCTGCCCAGACTGTGTTCTAAGATTAATCAAGCTAGGGGTGCATGAATGACTTGCTGATAACAATCTTGCTTTAATCATTGGGAGATTAATAAAAATGTCTGCATTTAAACTGCCTAACGGCCCTCAAACTCACCCTTGGATACAGACGTATCAGTGGTTAACTAATCCCTTAGAATACATGGAAGCCTGTGCTAAACGCTATGGTGATATCTTCACTCTTCGGATTGGCCCTGTTTTTACTCCTCAAGTGTTTTTTAGTAATCCCCAGGCGATTCAGCAGATTTTTACGACAGATCCAAAACAGTTGGACTCTGGTGAACAGGCAGGGATAAAATCGCCCTTATTGGGAAAGCAATCACTACTAGCTCTAGAAGGTAAGCCTCACCAGCGCCAACGAAAGTTGTTGACACCCCCTTTTCATGGAGAAAGAATGCTGGCTTATGGTCAGTTAACTCGCGAGATTACAGAGCAAGTGATTAGCCAATGGCAAGTTGGGGAATCCTTTTCAGTTCTGCCATCTATGCAAGAAATCTCCTTAGAGGTGATTTTGAAAGCTGTATTTGGTCTAGCAGATGGGCCACGTTATGAAAAACTCAAGGAAGTGCTACTGGAAATCCTGAATCCACAGCAACCTTTTGTTACGGCAATGATGCTTGTTTTCCCATCACTGCAACGAGATTTAGGTTCTTGGAGTCCTTGGGGTATATTCCTGCGTTTACGACAGCAAATTGATGAACTCATATATGCTGAGATTCGCGATCGCAAAGAGCAACCTGACCCATCTCGGACTGATATCCTATCTTTGATGATGGCAGCTCGCGATGAAGAGGGGCAGGCAATGAGTGATGTAGAGTTACGCGATGAGTTAATTACTCTCTTAGCGGCGGGTCACGAAACTACTGCAACAACCTTAGCATGGGCTTTGTACTGGATTCACCATTTGCCAGAGGTGCGTGCAAAACTACTCCAAGAACTAGATAACCTGGGCGAAAACCCCGATCCAAATGCTATTTTGCGTTTACCTTATTTGAGTGCTGTTTGTTCAGAAACCCTGCGCCTGTATCCAGTGGTAACGTTGGCATTAAATCGCTTGGTAAAATCCCCTCTAGAAATCATGGGCTATGAGTTAAATCCTGGTACTTTAGTGATTCCTTGCATTTACCTGACCCATCATCGAGAAGATTTATATCCCCAGTCGAAGCAATTTAAGCCAGAGCGTTTTCTGGAACGGCAGTTTTCCACTTCTGAGTATTTGCCTTTTGGTGGCGGGAACCGTCGCTGTATTGGCATGGCATTTGCTCTATTTGAGATGAAGGTGGTTTTGGCAACAGTGCTGTCTTGCTGGCAGATGGAACTGGCTGATAGCAAACCAGTGCAGCCAGTACGTAAGGGTTTCTTATTTAGCCCAGGAGGTGGTGTGCAGATGGTGGTGACTGGGAAACACCAGCAAAATCAGGCAGTCCGAGAGACTAGTTTTGTTTAGAAAGTTTGAAAATGCGATCGCCAAGGAGGCATTTACCATGAAAGACGTTGCAAATCTAGTAGATGAAATTATTGCAGGAAAAGGTTATGTCCTGATTCCTGAAGTGTTAAATCCGACACAAGCACAAGAAGCGCGATCGCTTGTTCTCCAACTAGCCGAGAAAGAGAAACTGCAAGGAAAAGTTTTGCTTGACGAACAAAGAGAACGAGTATACGGCTTAGTGTATAAGGGCGAAATTTTCGAGTTGATGGTACAGCACCCAATGGCGATCGCAGTCATTGAAGCCATTTTGGGCAAAGATATGACTCTGGGTGGTTTCTCCGCTCATATCCTCAACCCTGGTGCAACAAAGATGGGGGTACACGTAGACTATCCTTATTGGACTATGAAGCCACCATTTCCAGCTTATCCTGTGATGGAGAGTAAACCAGCTTTGGATATCTTTTAAAGACACTTTATTAAAAGCTTCTTCAATTGCTTTCGCTAAAGAAGGATAATTTTTGGTACCAATAAAACGTAGTATGCTCTTGATTTTTTACCCCTCTTTTTTCGCTATAATTTATTCCTCAACCACGTATAGCATATAAGTTGAAATTGTTGAGTGTAGAAGGTATTAAACTATTTTTTTCAACTTTAATATTAAATCCATTACTTTTAAGAAGTACTTGGATTTTATCTATTCTACCTTCGATATCATGGACTTCAGCGACTATTTGTTTAATTTTACTCCAATCATTCGGGTTTATACCCTTCAATACTTCATATTCCTCACCTTCTACATCTATTTTTAACAAATCTATAGACTTAATATCTAATTCATTAATTACAGATGATAAAGTTCTGATTTCACCTCTAACTTCTTCGCTTTTAAACAAGTAATCCACCATATCTTTATTCAATACTGTATTCATCACCTCACGCTGCTGTAATTTTTCTAAAGGTTTCGTTGTTGAGTTTCCGGTCATATTTGGATAAAAAGTAAATAATTTTACAGAGTTATTTTCTGAACTCAAACCATAATTTAAAAGTGTTATATTTGAAAGAGAATGCAAAATCGTATTAGCTTGCAATACATCAAATATTGGCTTTATTGGTTCAAAAGCAAATATTTTTACCTGCTTCTGGAATTGGCTGACAAACAGAGCAAACAATCCAATATTTGCCCCTACGTCAAAAATGCAGTCTCCTTCATTAAGTGTGATGCCATATCTAAAATATTGCTGTTCAGTAAATATTTCCGAGAATATATATTCTGTTTCCTCTTTGCCAAGATAGTAGCATTCTAAATTATTTGGTAAAACCATTTTTTCCATGTTCATTTAGGAATCTCTCCTTTTAGTTTTTTATGGTCTGTTTCTATGCAAAGAATCATTTTATCTTTAATGTATACTTGCAATTGAAATGAAAATTTTGCATACGCTAATTAATTAGCCTTAAAAATCGTTTTAGGGATTTTCTAAGCTAAAACAGGCTTTCCTGTAGCAACAACCTGTTCCACAATATCAATGGCTCGACTTACACCCCCTGCTTTCTGAATCGCCTCTTGTAACCTGACTGCATTCTGTTTATAAGAATCTTCCGTCAACACCTTTTGGATAGCAGTTCGCAGCTTTGGAACATTCACACGACTCAGGGGTATAGCCTCACCAGCACCAGCCCAAGCTACACGCGCTGCTATTCCTGGTTGGTCGTTAGCAACGGGAATAGCAACCATTGGTACCCCATTATTCAGTGATTCCAAAGTAGTATTCATCCCCGCGTGGGTAATGGTGAGAGTTGCTTTTTGCAGCAATTCCAATTGGGGTGCATAACCAACAACTAGCGGATTTCCCGGCAAACTTCCCAGAGATTCTGGAGTCGCAGAACCACCTAACGAAATCACTAGTTGGGCATCCAAATCATTACAAGCTTCAGCAATAGATTTGAAAACTCCCAATAAGCGATTTTGGACAGTCCCCATTGAAGCGTAAATTAAGGGTTGTTCAGTTAACTTTTCATAAGGAAAATCAGGAACTTCCCGACCCGTTGGACTATGATAAGGGCCTGTGAAATGGAAGCACTGGGGCAAATTTTCCCTTGGGAATTCCAATTGGGCAGGCTGTTGACTAATTTGAGCTAGTAGAGAATAATTTTCATTGGCAGTGAACTGTGGGGGTAACTTCCACTCTCGGCGATAGTCAGCTATTACCTCTCTAATTGGTTTGCCGATGCGATCCAACAACTTATAACCCACCCTGTTACGCAGTTGTGCCAACCAAGCTCGGTTATAGCTCCAGTTTGTGATAAACGGGGGAACACTCTCTTCTCGATTAAGTACTACAGCACTGCAAATGGTAATAAAGGGAAGTCCTAAAAATTCTGCAACGCTTCCTCCCTCCGGCATAACTTGGTCAACTAAAAGTGCGTCCACACCCGCTTCTTTAATTGCTGGTGGCGCATCCCTGAGCATAACATCTGCCCCTTCTTTGAGCAGATTGACGGTATATTTCAATGCAGCAAGTCCACTCAACTTCCCCAACTTAGCCAAGGATTCTGACATTACCCCAGAAGGAAACTGAGATTCGCCAATCGCCCTAAATTCTAATCCTGCGGCTAGTGTCTTTGGTTGAGCATCGGAAAAGGCGAATAGGGTAACTTGATGACCCCGATTTTGCAGTTCTTTTCCCAAAGGAAGCATAGTGTTGAGATGACCAGTTGATGCTGGACAAATCAGTCCATAATGAGTCATAGTTACTGCTTCTGGTTGATTACAATGATGTATACCAGAAAAGAGGTAGATAGGCAAAGAAAAGAAATTTTTATTGAGTTGAAAGTGCCTATTGGAGTTTCAAGAACTTATCTAAAGCTGTCACCATGCTGGGCGGCCAACGGCGGATATTTTTTACCCAATCAATATCCTTATAGCGGCTATCAAGTCCATAAGCTGCCACCCAGTTGCTTTCAGCTTCACCTTGTTCTCCATTTACCCAATATGCAGCTGTGAGGGCGGCACGCACATCAGCAAATTTGGAGTATTTACGGGCGATATTTCGCATCTCGCGGATTGCTTGTTCTTTTTGACCTGTTTCATAAAGAGCGAGGGCGTAGTTAGCACGGGCGAAGGCAAAATTTGGGGCTATCTCATTAGATTTTTTGTAGTCTACGATCGCATCTTCCCATTTTCCTAAACCTGTTTTGGCATTACCCCGATTGTTGTAAGCCATCGCATCATTAGGATCTAGTTCTAGAACATGATTATAATCTGCGATCGCATCATCCCATTTTCCTAACCCTTCCAACGCCGCTCCCCGATTCAAATATGGATCGGTGACATTCGGTGCTAGTTCTATAGCTTTGTTATAATCTGCCAGCGCTTCTTGTAACTTATTCTGACTTACCCGCGAATTTCCCCGGTTACTCCACGCCCCTGCATTAGTGGCAAATTGCTCAATAATCTTTGTCCAGTAAGTTTCAGCCGTCGCAAAATTACCTTGATTCGTCGCTATAAACGCCTGGTTTGCCCACTCATCACCTTGTTTTAATTGTTCTTCTGTAATCTTGTTGGACGTTTGAGATTGTGCCATAACTGGTGTACCCCAGCCAAACACGAGTAATAGACTGAGAAAAATACCAATCAACTTAATCATTTTGGTTTACCTGTGTCTTGAAGGTGGGGAATGAGGAATGGGGAATGGGGACTGGGGAACAGAGGGGAAAGAGGTAATTCTTAATTTCCCCCCTTGGCCCCAAGTGCCCCTCTGCCTTTTGTGCCCAATGCCCAATTTCTCATAATTACAATAATGACAACTGTTCATTAGGCGGCGTGAATCCTAAATGCTTATATGCTGCCTTTGTCGCCATCCTCCCACGATGAGTCCGAGTTAAATAACCAATCTGCATAAGGTAAGGTTCATACACTTCTTCAATTGTTTGAGTATCTTCACCTGTCGCTGCTGCCATTGTTTCCAACCCCACTGGCCCGCCATTAAACTGTTCAATTATCACACTCAACATCTGGCGATCTGTCCAATCCAAACCGCAAGGATCTACTTGGAATAGTTGCAGAGCTTCAGATGCAATGATTTCGTTAATTTCACCCGATACCTTAACTTCCGCATAATCACGGACTCGCTTAAGTAGCCTATTAGCAATCCGTGGCGTTCCGCGCGAACGACGAGCAATTTCTGTAGCACCATCTTCTGTAACAGGGGTTTTGAGTAATTGAGCGGTTCGCAGTACAATTTTAGTCAGTTCGTCAACTTCGTAAAATCGGAGTTTTTGAATTAAACCGAAGCGATCGCGCAGTGGTGAAGTTAAAGCACCAACACGGGTTGTAGCTCCCACTAAGGTAAACTTTGACAGAGGCAAACTTCTAATCCTAGCGCTAGAACCCTTACCAATAGTAATATCTAAGCGATAATCTTCCATAGCCGGGTAAAGAATTTCCTCTGTCATCCTTGAGAGGCGATGAATTTCATCCACAAATAAGATATCCCCTGGTTTCATGTTCACCAGTAGCCCGACAATATCCCGTGGACGTTCTAGGGCTGGCGCACTAGTAATTTTGTAATTTACTCCCATTTCCGATGCTAAAATCATTGCCATTGTGGTTTTGCCCAATCCTGGCGGCCCGTACAGCAGCAAGTGATCCAAAACCTCACCACGAGACTTAGCTGCTTTGATGGCAATATCTAGCACATCCTTTAAATCTTTTTGTCCAATATAATCGGCAAATCGGTGCGGTCGAATCCCTTCTTCCTGCTGTTCTTGCTCATCAATAGCAGCTTCAGGCTTCAAAATATTTTCTGTGGATGGTGTTTTCGCCGACTCCCGACGCTGCTTTGGTTCTCCGTTGGGTTCTGGAGGCTGTTTTTTCGAGGAGATTATCGCCATAATTTAGCTATCTACTTTTAAGGGGACTAGAAAGTGGGGAGTGGGAGAGGCAAGGGGAAAGAATAACCAATGCCCCATTCCCGTGAAAATTTTCGTTTGGAAATACCCGCGCCAATTTAAAATTTAAATTCCGGTCAATTACCCAGAAATACAAAAGTTATTATGTTATCTAAAAGAATCTTACCGTGCTTAGATGTGAAGGCGGGACGGGTTGTAAAAGGAGTTAACTTTGTTAATCTCCAAGATGCGGGCGATCCGGTAGAACTGGCCAAGGTTTACAACGAAGCCGGTGCAGATGAGTTAGTATTTCTGGATATTACAGCTACTCATGAAGACCGAGCTACTATTTTAGATGTCGTCTACCGAACTGCCGAACAGGTCTTTATTCCATTGACTGTGGGTGGTGGTATTCAATCCTTAGAAAATGTTAAAGCTTTGTTACGAGCAGGCGCAGATAAGGTTAGTATTAATTCTGCGGCGGTGCGCGATCCAGACTTGATTAATCGGGCGAGCTATCGCTTTGGTAATCAGTGCATAGTTGTTGCTATTGATGCCAGACGCAGAAATAACCCGGAAAATCCAGGGTGGGATGTGTATGTGCGGGGTGGAAGGGAAAATACAGGCTTAGATGCCCTATTGTGGGCACAGGAAGTTGAAAAACGCGGGGCTGGAGAACTGCTAGTGACAAGCATGGATGCCGATGGAACCCAAGCTGGGTATGACATCGAAATCACACGGGCAATAGCCGATGCTGTAGCAATTCCAGTTATTGCTTCTGGTGGCGCAGGTAATTGCGAACATATCTACACTGCCCTAACTGAAGGCAAAGCTGAAGCCGCACTACTAGCATCCCTATTACATTACGGTCAGCTAAGTGTAGCAGAAATCAAAAATTATTTGCGCGATCGCAACGTGCCAGTCAGAACATTATCTTAAGCCACGAATTACTAGTTAATGACATCCATCTGAGGTTAGACACACTTCCTAAAAAGGGTGTTAATATTATTTTACAAGTATTAACAAATATTAAAAAATATGTTGCTTCCTATTTTACTTTTTGATGTAGCCCTAGTAGCGTGGTCGCTGCACTTAATGGAAAAAGCCTACGAGAGTAAAGAATTTTCTCTAATGTTGGCTGGTACATTAGTTGCTCTGGCTGCTGCTGCTATGTTAGTAGTTTACTTTTTGATGGGGCACTGTATGACCTATTTGTTGCAAGTGTCGTTGTGAGGGTTGAGTGGTAGAGGAGATATTTAAAATTTAGTTTCCACAAAAAGCTTGACAAAGTAATAATAACTAAGCCATTATGTATAATGGATTTTAAGGGGTTATAGCGCAGTTGGTAGCGCACCTCAATGGCATTGAGGGGGTCAGCGGTTCGAATCCGCTTAGCTCCATCCTTAAACTTTAAGTCTCGTTATAGCTGTTTATAATTGGAAGCATGACTTTGCCGTTGCGGCAGAGTTATGCTTCCAATTTTTTAGAGTTGACAAAAACGCGGACTAAATTTTTATAGTCACCTCGGTTTTGCAAATAAATAGTCACCTCGGTTTTGCAAATAAATTTATCTTTGGCTAATACTTCCTCTCTTTTGGCTCAAACATAGTAATCGCCACCGGTCGATATTGAATATCAATTCCTGCTGGTGAATAGTAAGCCATTGTGTGTTTGAGAAAGTTAGCATCATCTCGCTGGGAATAATCTTCGCGGAAGTGTGCGCCACGACTTTCCTGACGATTTAGGGCTGATGCTAGAATTGTCTGTCCCACGATCATCAAACTTCGCAATTCTAAGGCTTCCACAAGTTCTGTATTCCAGCAAGTTCCCTTATCATCTAAATAAATTTCAGGGTATTGCTGTTGTATTTCTGCTAATTTGTGTAAGCCTTCACTCATTAATGCCTCAGTGCGGAAAACACCGCAGTACTCAGTCATACAATCTTGGAAAGCCTGACGGACTTGGTTAATCCGATACTGTCCTGGTTGTTCTAGCAAAGCTTGGATTTCTTGCTGGGCTTGCGTTACATAGTGTTGCTCATCTACAGAGGGTAACTTCCGTTTTTGGACAAATTTGGCGATCGCAGCCCCAGTTCTCTTGCCATAAACGACACATTCCAGTAGAGAATTACTCCCAAGGCGATTGGCACCATGTACGGAAACACAAGATGTTTCGCCAGCTGCAAAGAAAGCATCCACAAAACCATCACCACTGCTGCGGACTTGCCCATCAGTATTAACTGGGATACCACCCATACAATAGTGAATTGTCGGACGCACTGGCATAGGTTGAGTTACCGCATCAACACCCACCAAACGATGTGCTTCTTCCCAACAAAAGGGAACGCGACTCATAATTTTTTCTTTACCCAAATGGCGGAGATCCAAATAGATAAAGGGGCCGCCAGCACTACCGTCGAGATGAATACCACGACCAGCGCGAATTTCATAAGCGATCGCTCGTGAGGTAATATCACGAGGAGCTAATTCCATGCGACTAGGCGCATAGTTTGCCATAAAGCGATCGCCTTCACTATTAATCAGATACGCCCCTTCACCCCGAACCGCTTCCGAAATCAGCACCCCTACCGGATATAAACCAGTGGGGTGAAATTGGACAAATTCCATATCTTCGAGGGGTAAACCTGCGATCGCAGTCATTGCCAAACCATCACCCGAAGAAGCGTAATCATTAGAGGTGGTATTATAAACGCGACCATAGCCCCCAGTGGCAAACATCACTGCTTTGGCCCGCACCACCTCTATATGTCCATCCAAAAGATGGAACATCACCACACCCTTCGCCTCATTTTCTTCCAAAATGAGACGCATCACGTACCATTCTTCATAAACTTGCACCCCATAACGCCGCAAATTGTTAACCAATTCGTGCAAAATCGCGTGACCGGTCTTATCAGCAGCGTAGCAAGTACGGTTGTGGGAATGTCCGCCAAAAGCTCGTTGGGCAATACGCCCATCAGGTAAACGAGAGAACAAAACGCCTAGATGTTCCAGATCGATTACTACATCTGGCGCTTCTTGGGTGAGAATTGCTACAGCATCTTGGTCTGCCAAGTAATCAGAACCCTTGACAGTATCAAAAGCATGTGCTTCCCAACTATCTTGTGAATCAACATTTTTCAGTGACGCAGCCATACCACCTTGAGCCGCTACCGAGTGAGAGCGAATTGGGTGGGTTTTAGCAACCACAGCAATATTTAAACTGGGGTCAGTGCGGGCAATTTCCACAGCAGCGCGACATCCCGCCAATCCACCCCCGACAATAATTACATCGTGTTCCAGCATAATTAGCCGTTCTATCTATATACTTGGATAAAATTAAACGTTGTTAGACGTGCTGTTCTATTGTATAGACGTGATTAATCAGGCAGTGCATTGTGGCGTTTCTACAAAAAAAATTCCCTGCCTATAGACAGGGATATTATTACAAATTTTGAAATTAGGAGTTAAAAGTTAAAACTCAAAAGTTAGGTCTTCACTCCTAACTCCTATAGAGACCCGATTAATCGCATCTCTAACTCTTTAAGTTGCTTCTACAGGTTGTTGCTGAGACACATTACCTGGCATGGGTTCCATTTTGGTTCCCGGCCCTACAGGAGTGACTTCAATATGATTTAACAAGGTAGTGACAAACGCAAACAACAAGAAAGGTAGCGATAGCAAAACGACCAGACCCGCCGTTGCTAAAGCGTATACGGGTCGCTTGGCACCCATCAGCGCCAAGGCAGATGCCAAACTTAGGGTAATTGTAATTAACCAAACAATTATTTGACCGTATATATCACCAAAAGTCAGAGTACAGACAAACCGATACTTTTGAATATTATTTCCGCTCATCACATTTGCCTCCAGTCTCTCCTAATAGGTTCTACGTTAGAACCATGTTTGCTTTGTAGACAAATTCTAAATATTATTGCAAGCTTCGTAATATAACTTCGCAATCAGCTTTTTTTGTTACAAGGCGCAATTCCTAGTGCAGCATGGCGTGAATAGACCAGCCAGACCCCACAGGAAGCTTTTATAGTCATAGCTACTTAGAATTCTTACTAAAGCCAAAGCCTAATTTTGTAGCGTGTGTTACGCCGTAGGCTAACCCACCATCGGAGATTTTTGGTGCGTTAAAACTATAGATAAATCCAGCAAAATCAGGATGTGAAATCCGATTTTTTGGTGTTAAATTTTGAATGTTGCCCGAGTTTGTTGACTTAAATCAACAAAAACCTTTATTTTTCGTGGCAATTTTGTTTTAGGAGTGAATGTGAATACTATTTTTCTTCGTAAAGGTGTTTTTTGGTTGCCAGGTATAGCTGCTCTCACAGTCCTGGGTAGCGGCTTATCTGCAAGTGCCCAGACGGTAGACAAGGCGAGCAGTCAGGCATTAACCGACCCTTCCGCAAGCGTAGCGTCTCCCAATGAGTTTAGTACAGAACTAGACACTGTAAGCCAAAAGCTTTCTACAGAAACAACTGAAACATTTACAGCAACAAATTTAGCTGAGGTACAGCAGCCCTCAAACGCTGCAAATGCCAGTGCAACGTCTACGCCTGTTCCAGGCACAGTAGCAACCTCATCTGCGACCCTAACCTCTGAGTTTGTACAACCGACTTCTCAAACTACTTCTGAACCATCTGCGACCAAAGTGGCGCAATCGGATATTGATTTAGGTAGAACAAACCGTGGTGGTAGTAGCTATGTTGGGGTTGCTGCTAACATCGGTCTAAATGGTGGTGACACGTCTTTGGGTGATGGTAACTTTGCAGTAGTAAGTAAAATCGGGCTGACAAATTCTATATCGGTGCGCCCTTCAGCCATATTTGGGGACAGCACCACAATTTTACTGCCGATCACCTACGATTTTACCTTCAAGTCAGCAGATGCTTTTAGCGAACCGTTAGCGATCGCACCTTACGTTGGAGTCGGTGCAGCTTACAAAACTGGCGATGATTCGCAATTTGCCTTTTTGGCATCTGCTGGCATTGATGTGCCTCTAACTCCTCAATTCACAGCAACAGCCTCTGTAAATGCAGGATTTTTCGATCAAACTGATATCGGCTTGTTGTTAGGAGTTGGTTACAACTTCACTGGGTTATAAAAGTTAGGAGTTAAGAGTTAGTAATATTTCATTCATAACTCTTAACTCCTAATTCCTAACTTTCTACTTAGGGGTAACTTTGTCAATTACCTTAATTTTGCCGTCGTCTCCTACTGTCCAAACGTCGTATACACCAACAACATCGCCGTTAGCATCAACATCTACGTTGCCACTGGCTCCTTGATAGTTAATCTTCTTACCATCTTTAAGTAACTTCAGCCCCTCGCAGACATCGGTAACTTCTGTACCAGGCCCATCTGCGACTTCACGGATTTTACCGGCTATACCAACACCTGTATTCTCTTTGGCAGCTTGTGCTGCCAATGTCAATAACGCAGCCGCATCCCAAGCTTGAGGAGCGTATTCTCCTGGTTCACCACCCTTTTTATCCTTCCACAATTTGTTGAAAGCTTCTAGTGCTTTGCCATCGGAACCGGGTACTGTACCGATCGCTCCGGTTAAAATATATTTACCATCACTGCCTTTGCCAACTTGTTCTGGAAAAGTCGGTGATTTTACTCCATCTGTAAGCAGAATCTGCACTCCCTTAGATACACCTTGCTGATAGGCAGCTTTCAAGAATAGACTGCCAGTTTCAGCGTAAAGTACAGCCAGGACTGCATCTGGCTTACCAGCAAAGGCAGCAGATGCTTCTGTATCAAATGTCTGCGCTTTCGGGTCGTAGCGGACAGGCTTATCTTTATTAACGATGGTTCCACCCAATTTTTCAAAAGTTTGCACAAATGCTTTCTCAAAGCCAACGCCATAGTCGTTATTAATCACGACTGTAGAAACTCGCTTGAAGCCTTTTTTTCTGGCAAGTTGGGCTAATGCTAGTGCTTGATAGGTATCAGGGGGAGCGGTACGCGCCCAAAAGCCTTTAAAGTCGCCTTTTTGTGCCTTCTCAGTAAATACAGGACTTGTACTACCCGGGGAAACCAGCATAACTTTATTCGGCGTGGCAATGGAGACTGCTGCGCTAGAAACGCTACTGGCAAAGGAGCCAACTACACCTGCTACTTTATCTAAAGTTGCTAGTTTGGTCATACCCGCAGCACCGGCTTTGGGGTCGGTTTGGTCGTCTACTTGCACCAAGTTAACTGGTTCGCCATTCACTCCACCGCAAGCGTTGACCGTATCGACGAGTAAAGGGACAGAACCTAGCATCTGCTGTCCAACAGAAGCCAAGTCGCCTGTTGTGGGTAGCAGGGAACCAATTTTTAGCCCTTTAGCAGTGTTTGTCGTAGTTGAGTTTGCTGCTGGGGTAGCGGTACTTCCGTTGGTAGCTGTCCCATTGGGGGTACTGGTATCACCACAAGCCCCAACTAAAAATCCAGTTGCGATGGTAGCTATACCGAAGGTTAAGGCGGCACTAATTTTTCTCATAAATAACTTTCACTCCTCAAATATTTAGGAGCCTAAAATTAAGATTCAAACTAAATTTCTAAGTTAGTTGGATCTTACCAGGACTCCAAAGGATAAATCATATCATCCATCTTTGGGAGTAAAAGTGTTTACGCCTATATTATTTTTTACTTTTGGACACAGAAAATATTCAGTGTCTTAAAAGCTGGAAAACGGAGAGGGAGGGATTCGAACCCTCGGTACGGAGTTGCCTGCCGTACAACAGATTAGCAATCTGCCGCTTTCGACCACTCAGCCACCTCTCCTTGACTCACGAATATCAATGTTACCAGACTCGTTGGGAAGAGTCAATAGTTATTTTTGGGAATTGGACATCAGTCATTGGTCGTTAGTTATTTACAAAATACAAATGACTAAGGACAAATGACTAATGACAAATGACAAATTCAAAGAACTTGCGATCGCATCCAAGCTAAGGGCAAAGTGCGTAACTTTTTCCACTGGGGAACGAAAGCCCGCCGACTGAATACATCGTAATCGTTGCGTTCAATCACCTCCAAAATTTGGCCGTACAGCATTGATGCTGCCCATACGGGCCAACGGGCATCAGATGCTAAATAAGTAATTCCCTGGTCAGATGTGGTATAGAATTGACGGGCCCGTTCAATTTGAAAGCGCATTAGCGCCCGCCAACGGTGATCTACCACACCTTTGAAGAAGTCTTGCTCGGTGTAGTTGAATTTTTCCAAGTCCTCAAGGGGAATGTAGATTCGCCCCCGTTTGGCATCTTCTCCCACATCCCGCAGGATGTTGGTGAGTTGATTGGCAATTCCTAGAGCGATCGCTTCTTCTGTGGGAAGATATGGTTGTTTGTTCTGATGCCACGGGGCGTTGAATATGGTGCTATCGACACCCATCACTTCTGTTGACATTAAGCCAACAGTGCCAGCAACGCGGTAACAGTAGAGGTATAAGTCCTCAAAGGTTTCATAACGACTGCGATATAAGTCCATGCGTTGACCGGCAATCATATCCCGAAAGGGCTGAATGTCCATCGGAAAGCGCTGGAGGGTATCAACTAAAGCGACATCGTAATTTTCTAATGGTCGTCCCGCAAAAATCGATTCCAGCTGCTGTTCCCATAGGTCTAGGGTTTCTGGCGTGGTAATAGCAGAGGCGGGCCCATCCACTAATTCATCTGTACGGCGACACCAAGCGTAAATTGACCAAATAGATTGACGTTTTACCGGACTCATCAGCAAAGTACCCAGGTAAAAAGTCTTGGCATACTTTGCTGTGAGATGTCGGCAAAGTTTGTATGACTCGTCTACAGAGACCAGCGTTTTCATGCGCGGGGGGGAATCAGGCAGTTGCAGCATTCGTTGCGGGCGGTCGGGTGAGCGTTTGCAGGTTTGAGGAATTTGCTACCGGGAGAGCCTCAGAAATTGCCTGCGCTGTCAGCTTACCAGAAAGTACGGCACCTTCCATACTGCCTAAGTAGCGTTGCATGGTATAACTTCCGGCGAGATAGAAGTTGGCAATGGGCGTAACTTGTGCGGGACGGTACTGTTGACGACCAGGGGTCGCTTTGTAAACTGAACGCGGCGTTTTCACCACATGAGATTTTAGCAATGTTGCTGGATTGTCTCCCCCAAAATGGTCTGGGAAAAGTTTTTCCAACTCAGCAAGCGTTGCAGTGACAATCTCCTCATCGGATTTGGCAATCCAATCTTTTGCCGGAGCTAGAACTAATTCCAGCATTGAGCGATTGGGGTTGGCGTATTCACGGCAGGTATTGCTCATATCAGCATAAACGCTTAGGAGGGGCGATCGCGAAAAAAGTAGGTGATCAATTTCTGTAAGTTTCCGATCGAACCACAGATGCAGGTTAATCACTGGTACTCCTTCCAAACCTTCTAGCTTTTGAAAAAACTCCATCAGCTTCCAAGGTTTAGGTAACATGACTTTCAAAGGGTCAACTGAAATGGCAGATACATAGGCATCAGCCGTCACAACTTCATCTTCTGCGCCATTTAACCCTCTAATCAAGTATCCCTTCACCGTGCCATCGGCGTTGAGTAAAATTTCTTTCAAAGGGACATTTAACCGCACCTCTCCACCGCGCTCTGTGATGTAATCTACGATCGGGCTGCATAGACGTTCTGTGGGAGAACCATCCAAAAATGCAATCTTTGAGCCATATCGTTCTTGCAGAAAGCGATTCAGTGCAGTTAAGAGAATCGTTGCTGAAACTTCATCAGGATTGATAAAGGTGAGGGCTTTACATGCAGCGATAAAAACGTCACTAGTTACCCGCTCGTCTACACCTTGCCTTTTCAACCAATCTAAGAAGCTGTATTTATCCATCTCTTCAACATACTTTTGACCCCGAACCACTGCGGGAAGTAGGCCAACTGCAAATCGAATCTTTTGCTCCCAAGTCAACATGTCTTTGTTGCGGAGAATCGATGCAATGACGTTGAAAGGAGATGGAATATCTGGAACATCAAAACGTGAGAGTGTCCCAGGTTTGTCTGGTTGATTGAAAATGAGTGTATGCTCTTTCCACTGGAGTCTATCTTCAATGCCCAACTCCTTAAGCAATTGGAGCATATTCGGATATGCCCCAAAGAAGGCGTGTAAACCGGTTTCGTACCAGTCGCCGTCAGAGTCTTTCCACGCCGCAACCAGACCACCCAGTACGTCCCGGCTTTCCAAGACAATGGGAGTATGACCTGCGTCCGTGAGATATTTCGCGCAGGAAAGTCCTGCTAGACCAGCACCCGCGATCGCTACTCGCATTTAACCTTAATGCCCTTCAATATTTCTTAATGGTTTTATCGTTCTCATTATACGTTGCAATCCGTTACATTTGGCAGTTCTTGTGCGATCGCTTCCCCAAAAAACTTTTGCCCAAGGGAATTTTCCCTACATACACCTGCCTAACAAAATTACCAATACCATTATTAGCAATAGGTTTTGGCGAATATTTTATCTAAATTTACGTGGAGAAAATTTCGGGAAATAAAAGTAATTCCTTTGACTTAAAATATCTAATATCAAAAGTAGTTGATTTCTTTTGAAATCTGTGTATCTAATCTGAGAAAATATCTATTGTACTGGTTATAGACTGCTATTAAAAAACTCAGTTAGGTAAAAAATTATGAGTGGATCGCAGGAGTTAAAACGCTTTGGACATCACCTGATTCTGGGGATTTCTGGCACGACATTAAGCGATGACGATAAACGCGCACTCAGTGAATTAAAGCCGATTGGGGTCATATTTTTTGCTAAAAACTTTTTGGATGGTACTCCATATCAGGTTTGGTTGGAAAGCTTTAAGGATTTAAACAGCCAGATACGAGAATATGCTGAACGTGATTCGATGTTTATAACTCTGGATCATGAAGGAGGTCGTGTCATTCGCACACCGATGCCGATTACGCGATTTCCTCATGCGTTGTTGCTGCGATCGCACGCCCGCGAAGTAGCAAAAGCCACAGCATTAGAACTAAAATCATTGGGCATCAACTTATCTTGGGCACCTGTAGCAGATGTTTTTTCCCATCCCAACAATCCTGTGATTGGCCCTCGCGCCTTTGGTAACACTCCCGAAATCGCCACAAAATATGCCCGTGACTACTACTTTGGACTTCAAGAGTCAGGAATTTTGGGATGCGCCAAACATTTCCCCGGACATGGAGATACCAGCAAAGACTCTCACGTTGAGCTACCAATACTCAATCTAACTTTAGAAGACCTGCGACTTCGAGAACTCATACCTTTCAGAGCTTTAATTGAAGTACAGATCCCTTTGATTATGACTGTCCATATATTATTTCCCAGAATAGATCCTGATGTGCCAGCAACCCTTTCCCAGGCTATCCTCAAAACCATACTCAGAGAGGAACTTGGCTTTAAAGGAGTAGTTGTATCTGATGACTTGGATATGAAAGCGATTTCAGATATGTTTATGAAAGCTGGTACTGTAGCGCGATCGCTTCATGCAGGTTGCGACCTGTTTATTGTCTCGCGCAATATTAATTCATCATCTCTTGAAAGAACTTATCAAATTGCTGAAGATTTCGTCCAATCCCTCAGCAAGGGTAGCTTAGACGAATCAGTAGTTGAAGCAGCCAGAGAAAGAATCGATAAACTACTGGCAATAACACCGCAATATCCCGTAGAAATTTTGGATAAAGATATACTATTGCAACATGCTCAACTAGCGATCGCTAGTTCCTATTCATAACCCAACGTGCATTCAAATTGCATATTAGCAATTGCCAAAAGTCTAGCTAAAATTGCATTTATTAATTTTTAATTCTTAATTTTAAATTTTTAATTGTTTAGTGGGTGGTATAGGGGTCGAACCTATTTCTGCGAGTTAAAAGCTCGCTGCACAGCCGGTATGCCAACCACCCTAGTTAATTTAAGAAATGAGTTGGTGCGATCGGATATTTTTTACATCGCAAGCCTCATAACACCAACACCAGTAGTCTGTCAAGAAATAATTGACGAATAAATTTTCTGTAGAGACGGCGATTTATCGCGTCTCTCCAACCGTCAATCAAAATGGGTTTGACAGACCACTAGATATAAATCCACCTGGGAGGTACTGCCCCTCCTATTTCTGTGTTATCAGCACAGCGCCTCGCTTTTCGGCTCCAGGTGGATAAGTGGAAGATGGAGGAATCGAACCCCTACAGTTGCCCATACCCTGGTTTTCAAGACCAGTTGCCGTCCATTCAGCGGCATCTTCCATTGAGGGGTGTCTGACGGGACTTGAACCCGCTATGACTGGTTCCACAAACCAGCGCCTCGACCACTTTGGCTTCAGATACCATCAGTGGAATCAATGGGAATTGAACCCATAACCTCCTGCTTGCAAGGCAGGCGCTCTATCCATTTGAGCTATGACCCCATCAAACAAGTTAAAAGTTAAAAGAATGAATAATTATTTCTCTTTCTTTTTACTTTTTACTTTGCTCTTTTTACTTTTTTAGGCGGGAGTGGTAGGACTTAAACCCACAACTTTCGAGGTAGAAGCTCGAAGCTCTATTCCATTGAGCTACACTCCCAAGATTTGGTAGTCTTGGTAGAATTTATAAACAGGCAGTAGGTTATTGAACAGTAACCATAATCCCTTGCTTGTAACCCAGATGTTTACCCACTCAGTTACAAGACTTTTCATTACAAAGATTTGTCTGAGAAAAATTCAATTTCCTCTTGAGTTAGTTTCCTTCCTATATGCCATCCCTTGCAAAAGTAACAAGGATAAGCTTCTAGGTTTTTACTAGTTTTCTTTGTCATTTTTAATCCAGCTTTTTCTGCTGTTTCCAAAGATTTGTAATCTATCTTGTTAGAGCAAGTTTTTTCTTCACCGTAATATTTTCCTGCTATTAAATGTAGATTATGTAAGCTATCGTCCATTTTTAGACCATTCTTAATAACCATAGGATCTGAGAACCTACCTCTATATTTGGTAGTCCTGGCAGGAATCGAACCTGCGACATTCTTCTTGTAAAGAAGACACTCTACCAATTGAGCTACAGGACTACGCAAGCGAGTGGAGGGACTTGAACCCACGCACTGAGTATGGCGTACTCAGATGCTACCGATTACATCACACCCGCAAGTTTCAGAGCGGACGGCGAGATTTGAACTCGCACGAAGACGGTGGAAGCGTCTCATGCTACCGATTACATCACACCCGCATCAAGCTGGTAACAGGAATTGAACCTGCAACCTACTGATTACAAATCAGTTGCTCTGCCAATTGAGCTACACCAGCCTAAATTTTGGTGACGGGGGCAGGAGTCGAACCTGCCGATGTTCAGGTTATGAGCCTGACGAGCCACCGTTGCTCTATCCCCGCATATTCACCAATACCCCTGACTGGATTTGAACCAGTAACCTCTTCGTTCTAAGCGAAGCGCCTCTTCCGTTGGGCTACAAGGGCAAAGTCTGAGTGACAGGGATTGAACCTGGTACCTGGAGTTCCCGAAACTCCTGCGCTACACCCAGATATTTTGGTACTCCCGACAGGATTTGAACCTGCAAAAAACTAGATCCTTGGTAAGCGTGCGTCTTCTGTTCCGCCACGAGAGCATTTGTACCCCTGACAGGATTTGAACCTGCAAAATCTGGACTCTGATTCCAGCACGTATGCCAGTTCCGTCACAGGGGCATATCGGGATGGCAGGATTTGAACCTGCGACTCCATGCTCCCAAAGCATGGCTTCTGGCCACTGAATTACATCCCGTGGTACTCCTGGTGGGAGTCGAACCCACAACTAAACAGATTTTAAGTCTGCCACCTCTTCCAATTGGGCTACAGGAGCAAATTTTGGTACTCTTGGTGGGAATCGTAGACGCGGAGCGGCTTCCCGCAGGGTACCCACAACATACCGTTTTTGAGACGGCAGCCTCTTCCTATTGGGCTACAAGAGCTAAGTTTGGCAGCCCCGCCAGGACTCGAACCTGGAATCTTCGCCTTCAAAGGGCGCGATGTTGCCAATTACACCACAGGGCTTTATTGCCAGGGCAGGGTTTGAACCTGCAACCTCATCGTTCAGAGCGATGCGACTTACCAATTCGTCCACCCGGCATTAAATAATTCGTAGTTCGTAATTCGTAGTTATGTTTTGTGAGGGGGATTTAAACACCGTTACAAAACATACAATCTGTTTAAAAAAACGTGAGTATAAACCTTTATTTAATTACGAATTACGAATTAGTAATTACGAATTATGATGAATGGCTGCCTCAGTAGGACTCGAACCTACAACCGCGCGGTTAACAGCCGCTTGCTCTACCATTGAGCTATGAGGCAACGAAGCCCCCCAGGTCGGAATCGAACCGACGACCTCCTGTTCTTCAGACAGGCGCTAACTACCAACTGAGCTACCGAGGGATAGGAGAAGAGATCATCTAAAGAGCGAGAGTGGAGGGATTTGAACCCTCACGTCTTCAGTTTCGTAGACTGAGATGTTATCCAGTTACACCACACTCTCAAAACGGAGAGGACAGGATTTGAACCTGCGACGGGTTAACTACCCGTTTCCTCTTAGCAGGAGGACGCTTTGAGCCACTCAGCCACCTCTCCATAGTGGGTCGAGCAGGATTTGAACCTGCGCGCAAAAAAGAACAGTTTTACAGACTGTCGCCTTCAGCCAGACTCGGCCACCGACCCATAAATCATTCCCTCGACGAGAATTGAACTCGCATCTGTGTTTTGAAAGAACACTGACTTAACCATTCGTCCACGAGGGCATAATTTGCAGAATTTTAGATTAAAAAATTTAAAACCTAAAATCCAAAATTGTCTGACACAGGGACTAGGATTTGAACCTAGAACATCGGATTTGGAGTCACGAGGTGTTGCCGTTACACCATCCCTGCATTTGGTGGCAGTGGCGGGACTTGAACCCGCATATACCAGGTTATGAGCCAGGGGCTTTACCATTAAGCTACACTGCGATCGCACCAGAGGTCAGGGCGGGATTTGAACCCGCGCTAATCGGTTTTGCAGACCAACGCCTTCAACCACTTGGCTACCTGACCATTTGGGAGTCCTGACGAGATTCGTACTCGCAATCTTCAGTTTGAGAAACTGACGGCTTAAACTATTCGCCTACAGGACTTCAACCAGGGTGACGGGATTTGAACCCGCAACATTTCCGCAGACAACGGAACGCTCTAGCCAGTTGAGCTACACCCCGATTTTTGGGAATCTGTGCCTAAAATTTTAGGTTTTTAGGCACATGTTTTTGTTGGTGAACTTGCCCATTTCTTATTCAGTTTTCAAGGTTCAGAAAGTTTACTTTTTACTGTTAGAAACTGTTAGGAAAACAACCGCAACTCTAGGTAGCAAGCCTGTTGTGTATTACGGATGTATTCTGTGGTTTTGCTGAGTGCAAACTTAAAACTTTTTTGGTTGATTGCCTCTACTTCAGATGTTTTACAAGTAGAAGCGGCTTTCTTGACTGGGGACTCTGGTTGATGCCAGCGCCTCTGTTTGAGTTGTATGTAGAACATGACTTTGACCCTTGCGAAGCTTTGTCTTTCGCCTCACTACAAATATACTACAAAATACTACAAGAGGTGTCAAGGGGTTTGAGAAAGTTTTTTTGAAATTGTCTAAAAAAGCTTCTGCACTTAGATTTGAACTTGCTCACACCTCTTAAAAGTCAAACAACAGCTTATGATTGGGTGAGTTTTTTAAAAGCCTGACGTGACAGACAACTACCTCAAGCGACAAAAGATAATCAGTTTTGTCGCGATCGCCTCTACGATTACAGCTTGTAGTATTGCTCCAGGCACTTCCCCACAATCAGGGTTAAACCAGCCAGTGAGCAAAAGCCATACTGCACAAGTTCAAGATCCTCCTGCAAAAGATCAACTACCGCCATCAGTAAAAGTAGAAAACCCTACATTTACAGTCCCAGCTAAATTTCAAGGAAAAACAGTTTATAAGGTTCCACTCAGCAGCAACGAAAAGGTTATTGCCCTGAGCATTGATGATGGCCCCTGGCCAAAAACAACCTTACAAATGCTAGATATTCTCAAGCAAAATGATGTTAAAGTGACATTCTTTTGGGTAGGACAAGCCTTACAAGCAAATCCTGACCTAGCAAAGCAAGAGGTAGCCGAGGGACACGCCATTGGCAACCATACTTGGCATCATTGGTATCGGCGGATGGATGAAGCCACAGCTAAAAGTGAAATCGATCGCACATCTGACCTGATATACAAAATTACAGGGGTGAAAACTGCTCTGTTTCGTCCTCCTGGAGGCTTTTTAAATAACGGATTAGCCGCTTATGCGAAAAGCCAGAAAGATGCTGTTATTATGTGGTCGCTAACTTCAGCTGATACCGATCCTCACGCCAAACCGCAAGCATTTGTAAATAATGTCTTGAAAGGCGCGAAACCAGGTTCTATTGTTTTGATGCATGACGGCGGTGGCGATCGCCACAGAACTGTTGAAGCTTTGCCACAAATCATTAGTGGACTCAAAAAGCAAGGCTACCGATTTGTGACGATTCCCGAATTGCTAAAAATGGCACAGTGAGAAATTATCCTCACGGAATTTTAGATTTTGGATTTTGGAACAATCCAAAATCCAAATTCGTTTATTCGGTCATCACAGAAGCACAAGCTTGAGCTTCTTGCCAAAGTTTGTGCAAAAAGAACTCAGCGCGATCGCTCATCGTGGTGAAAAACACCCCTACAACATCCTTAGAACTATCTGATAGCCAAGAACCTTGCAGAGTGACTTCCAGATATTGGGTATCGCAAGCACAGAGGGCAATGATTTCTCTGTCACCTCTTTTTACCTCAACCTCAAGCACTTCTACTCCTGGTAAATCAACAGGAAGCAAAAAGGAAGCGGTACTGGGTTCAATGCACAAACTTTGCCCAACTCGCAGGGCCAAAATCACTCGCTGCGCTACCCATTCTTCTAGCGACAGAGTGACACGTTCCAAATCAAAACTGTTTTCAGTGTAAGTTAATTTCAGCATTCCTTATGCTCTCCTGCTATTCCAGGCTTCCTTGCATATCTATCCAAAACTGTTCGGCAAAAGAAATCGCGGGGTGAATTGGCGCTTTTGGTTTGGTACGTAATTGCATACCAGATTCAAACAGGGTGCGATCGCCTTTACGGGAGTTACATCTCTCACAAGCTGCGACTACGTTATCCCAAGTGTGAGAACCGCCTTTAGAACGCGGCATGACATGATCTAGCGTTAGATGTTTGCCAGTACCGCAATATTGGCAACTGTAACGATCTCGCCGCAACACTTCCTTTCGATTCACTGGCGGAACTTTCCACATCCGCTCATTAGAAGCGATCGTTAAGCGAATGTGTTTTGGTACATCAACTACCAAGTTGGGTGAGTGAACTCGCCATCCGCCTTCTGTGGTCAAACCTAACGGTTGAGCTTTGTTGGTTACTAACAGCACAATCGCCCGCTTGATATTGATCTGACACAGTGGCAAGTAATTTTGAGAAAACACCACCACAGATTGCTCTAACACTTGCATTGCGTTCGCGCCGCGCATTGGAGATATCGTCACAGCTTCACTCCTTATAAAAAAACCCCCGCTTCCTGTTTGGGTGAAGCGGGGGTTAGAATTGACCGGAAAATTTTCTGGTCTCATATCGGTACAGTATTCCTTTGCCTGTACCCCCCGCTTTCTTCATCTAGTTGTGGTTTTGCAATCAAGCCACTTATGCTGAGATGTCTGAAATCATAATTACCCTCTGTGATTTGCCCATAATTTTGGCCACCATCGCCCATAAATAAATACTCCACTCCCATAGCAGCTGATTCCCAACTGGCTCGGCAATTGGTAGGGCACAAAATTGAAGTAGAGATGGGGCAAATGGATTTCACAGAAAATTTCACCTATTGAACATTCCTTTAAACATACTACACTTGTATTACTATCCTGTCTATAGTTTTAAGGAGAAATAGTGATGCATACGATCGCCCGCACCCCAACCACCGATATGGAAGTTACCAGCATCCGCTTAGAGCGCGAACTCAAAGATAAGCTCAAAGAAATAGCTGGGAATCAGGGATATCAAGCTCTGATTCGAGATATCCTGTGGAATTATGTCCAGCAAAAATCAGGTGAATGGAAGCCTCGATTTTCGCGAGCGGACATTCGAGCTAGCATAGCTGCCACAGCTCAACAGGAAGAACGCTGTGTACTCACAGGTCAACTAATTCAACCCCAAGAACCGATGTTGTTAGGACTAACGAGGAATGGCGATATGGTTCCTCTGAGTGTCGAGAGTTTGGCTGGATAGTCTTGATATTCAGGCAATGCAGCCTAGTTATTTTATTTAGGACTTACGCACAAGAGTTCCCCCAACCCCCTTAAAAAGTTGGCTCTTTCAGATCCCCGCTTTTTAAGGGAAGTCAATTGCTCCACTTGAATATCTCTGAGTGGAGCAATTGTCGTTTGTTAGGGGGAGTGGGCTACGCAAACGAGGTTTCAAGTTTTCAGTGCGTAAGTCTTATTACTGAATAATTGGGCTGCATTCAGAATTAAGCTTTATCTTCTCCAATGAGTAGAACTTTTTGTTAAGATTTGTAGCTTATAAAAGGAAATTTGGTTTTACTACGAATTTTAGATTTTTTAGTTCATGCCCCAAACTTCGTCCTGTAACTAAGGCAGCATTCTCTTTCAATCCAAAATCAAAAATTGGTTTGATGCTCCGGCTTAGTTATATTGGATTGAGAGCAATACAGATCAAAGGATAGCTGGCTAAAGGATTAAAATAAAAACAAAATTTTACAACTTCCTTAAAATATATTCAGTGTTATTACCGTTATGAATGGGGAATTACCCTGAGATTCCAGAGAAATTACGGTTTATGTATACTTACAGACAGGATATTCTGAGTCGAAGTTAGTTAATTATCTAAATTTAAAGAAGATAAAGCAGCTAAAAATAATCAGGCTAAGTCATTTTAGAGTATCCTAAGTATCTCATTACCCATGTAGCAATTTGCTTTATATAGCAGCAACTTGGCCATCTGCCAAAGAAAAGGGCTATAACAGGTGAGAGAAAGTATTCATATAAAATTTGTCAATTATCAAGGTGTAGCAACACAACTAACGGTGAAGAATATGCCAAGGGGTTGGGTGCAAAAACAATGGGTTTATTATCCAAGGGCGTGCCAAGAATGAAAAAGCCTTTATGGTCGCCGCCACAATACGTAGATGACGTAGATCGACTACAAACTTACCAAGTCAAGCTGATGCAGCATCAGGAAGAAACTGCCCGCCAGTTGGTACAAAAGATTAATCAAGTCATTGCCAATACCTCCGCTACAGCATTGATGTTGCAAGATATTGCCCAATTGCTAGGATCTGCTTTTCAGGTAGATTGTTGCTGTTTGGTTTCAGTAACGGGTGATACATCCGATGAAATGACTACTATTAATTGGTGTGCTGATGAGTATCTAGGGTTGCCACATCCAGAAGAGATGTTTTCGATGGAACAGTTGCTTATGCACTCGCCAGTGCTACAATGTGCTGCTGAACCATTGACTATTGAAGACATTTCGATCGTTCAGAATAGTCTGGTAATTGGCTGTCAGTATTTACCGCTACCCATAAAAGCGGTTTTGGCAATTCCCACCAGGTTTGGTGAAAATAATAATGGGGTGATTAATCTGATTAAATTCCAACCCTATGATTGGAGTGAATCAGAAAAACAACTACTCAAAGAGGTAGAGTCTGCTTGTGCGATCGCTTTTTCTCAAGTGGCACAAGCTAAACTAATTACTCATCAACAACAGTATCTGCAAAAAGGCGATCAGTATCAGAGCTTGATCAAGCAGTTAACATTACTGAATCGGAGCAACTTGGAGCTTAATCAAATGCTCCAGTTAGTTATTGCCTCTACTGCCGAATCTCTACAGGCAGATCGAGGTTTACTTATACTACTAAAATATACCGATCCATTATTTAGGACTCAAGGTAAAAAACAAGTTCCGAAAGCGAAAGCTAGAGTGGTTGGTGAATGGGCTAAGGCAGCACAAATTTCCCGGACTACTAAACCAGATACTTTAGTAGATCAGTCTTTCTTGGTTTCAGAATGTAGTTTATGCCAGCGTCCCTTCATAGATTCTGGAAAACCAGTCATCTTCGATAACTATACAGAGCAAAATGATACCTCGGCAGCTGCTCCATTATTTGCAATAGAGCAATTGCCTGCGGTTTTATTAGTGCCTTTAGAAAATCAAGGTAAAATCTTAGGATTTTTGGTGCTACAGCAAGCTACTACTCGCACTTGGCAAACACCAGAATTAGAACTTGTAGAAATGGTGTGCGCTCAAGTCAGTAACGCCATAATTCAGTCACAGACATTGCGCCAAGTGCAAACTTTGGTAGATGAGCGGACGGCGAAACTCCAGAGTAGTCTGGAACTCCAGAGAAAAATGCAAGAAAAAACACGGCAGTATGTTGAGCAGCTGCAAAAACTCAATGAACTCAAAGATGAATTTTTGAGCAACATGAGCGATCGCTTGCGTTATCCTTTGACAAACATGCTAATGTCCATTCGGAACTTACGTTTGCCAGGAATCGCACCAGAACGTCAAGTTAGATACATGGATATCCTAGAGCAGGAATGCACAAAGGAAATCAACTTGATTAATGACTTGTTGACACTCCAGAAACTAGAGTCGCCTCACGAAGCTCCACAATTAGAATCTATAGATTTAAATACTAGAACCCAGGCCATAGCAGCATCTTTTGAGAAAAAACTCGCAGAGAAGGGATTAAAGATTTCTGTAGATTTACCAGAGAAATCGCTAAAACTGCAAACTGAACTGGAGAGTTTTGACCGTATCCTGCAAGAGTTGTTAACTAATGCCTGTAAATATTCACAACATGATACCACCGTCCATTTGGAAGCTGTTCACCAACTCGATCGACAAATCGATCGAGTTATCATAAAGGTGACGAATACAGGACATGCCATCTCCGAGGAAGAAGCAACTTATATCTTTGACAAGTTCCGTCGTGGAAAAGGGCGTTGGACTCCAGGGACTGGCTTGGGACTTGCTCTAGTCAAGTCTTTAGTGCAGCATTTGAATGGAGCGATCGCAGTTGAGAGTCTCCCAATATCGGATTCTGAACAAAGCGAAATTTGCTTTACCCTGACTCTGCCCCAATTTTCTGACGAAAGCAAACCATAATTCTGAACGTGATTAAAGAACAGAACGCAACAGAGAACCCTGATTTCCAGTCTCCTAACGATGACACCAACCTCGAAGGGGATTTAACTGCTGATGCTGATATAGTCGCTTTGGCAGCTAAGGTTGAAGTTCAAATTCAGAAAATAGCAGAGCGACAGCGACAAATCAGCGCCAAAGTTCAAATCCCCCAACCAGTGGAACATATTTGGAAGGTTCTGACAGATTATGAAGCCTTGCCTGATTTTCTACCCAACCTCGCTAAAAGTCGTCTAATTGAGCATCCCAATGGTGGAATTAGACTGGAGCAAGTAGGCTCCCAGCGCTTACTTAATTTCAACTTTTCGGCGCGGGTGGTTCTGGATTTGGAAGAATGCTTCCCCAAAGAAATTAATTTTCGGATGGTAGAAGGAGATTTTAAAGGCTTTTCTGGTAGCTGGTGTTTAGAGCCTTATTCCCTTGGTGAGTATGTAGGAACAAATCTTTGCTACACAATTCAAGTTTGGCCGAAGCTCACTATGCCAGTAGGAATCATTGAAAACCGCCTGAGTAAAGACTTACGGTTAAATCTTGTAGCTATTCACCAACGTGTAGAAGAGTTAGCTAGCAAAGAACCGTATGTATAACTAAACGGTCATTCAGAATTATCTCTGAATGACCGTTTTCATTTATCAACTCGTAAAAAGATACGCTTCTTACTTTTTCAGTACCCCCAGGGGAATTCGAATCCCCGTTACCTCCGTGAAAGGGAGGTGTCCTAGGCCTCTAGACGATGGGGGCATCGGACTCATGACCTTTTATAAATTAACTAATTTTCCGGCTGTTGTCAACAGCTTTTGCGAAAAAAAGTTTGTGGCAGCTAAACTGGGTGGAGGTAAAAGCTTGAAGAGGATACAAAGAGATTGAAAACACAAAAAGAATTTCGTAGATACTCCTGTGGGAAACCACAGGGTAGGTCAGCCTCTGGCGCTGGGAATTTAGAGAGAAGTTCAGATAGAAAAAACGGTACATTCTGTCAGGGACAAAGGGTATGATGTTGTACCCTGTAGAGTTAAATCTCTACGATTTTTTACCAAAGATTTTGAAATAAATCGCTCAAAATCTCCAACATGGAAGCATCTTTTGAAATTACCTTACAGATGGCGATCGCTGTTTTTGCAGGCATTAGCGCTCAAGTGCTGGCTGCATACTTTCGCATACCCAGCATTGTCTTGTTATTGCTGTTAGGCATATTGTTCGGCTCTGATGGCATAGGGTTGTTGCATCCCCATGTGCTAGGTACTGGATTGGAAGTTATTGTCGCCCTAGCAACTGCAATAATTTTGTTTGAAGGCGGACTTAATTTGGATCTGCGAGAGTTAGGCAGAGTTTCAGTCAGCTTACAATTGCTCGTCACTCAAGGAACGCTGATTACACTGCTTGGTGGGAGTATGGCTGCCCATTGGCTGGGTGAATTTCCTTGGAATATAGCTTTTCTCTATGCTTCTATCATTGTGGTGACAGGCCCAACCGTCGTTGGCCCCTTGCTTAAACAAATCAATGTAGATCGGCAAGTAGCAACACTTTTGGAAGGGGAAGGAGTTTTAATTGACCCTGTAGGAGCGATCCTCGCCTTCGTTGTCCTCGATACTATTTTGAACGGTGATGCCGATCCAATTAATGCGATCGTTGGTTTACTTATACGCCTGGTTGTTGGTGCGGCAATTGGTGGTGCTGGCGGTTATCTGATGAGCTTGATTTTCAAACGCGCTAGTTTTCTCTCATTCGAGCTAAAAAACTTAGTGGTGTTGGCGATACTTTGGGGTCTGTTTGCCTTATCGCAAATTATCCGCAGTGAATCGGGAGTCATGACAACAGTTGTTGCCGGAGCAGTCTTTGCTAACTCCTCGGTTCCAGAAGAACGGCTGTTAAGGAGCTTTAAGGGTCAACTGACAATTCTCAGCGTCTCAGTGCTATTTATCTTATTAGCCGCCGATTTATCCATTGCCAGTGTGTTTGCTTTGGGTTGGGGTAGTTTATTCACTGTTTTGGTATTAATGTTTGTCGTTCGTCCGATTAATATCCTCTTGTGTACCTGGAACAGCGATCTAAATTGGCGACAGAAACTATTTTTAAGCTGGGTTGCTCCTAGAGGAATTGTTGCCGCTTCTGTAGCTTCATTTTTTGCAATTTCCCTAACCCAGCGTGGCATTAACGGTGGTGATTCCATCAAAGCTTTAGTCTTCCTGACAATTATTATGACTGTTGTCTGCCAAGGGCTAACAGCTGGCTGGGTTGCTAAATGGCTGCAAATCACCTCCAAGGACGTAACTGGGGTAGTGATTGTGGGTTGTAATCCATTGAGTCTTTTGATTGCCCGGTTCTTTCAAGAACGGGGAGAAAATGTGGTCATGATTGATACTGACCCCGAATGTCTTGTGCAAGCTGAGGCGCAAAATCTGCGGGTGATTGCCAGTAGTGGACTAGATGCTGCTGTTTTGGAAGAGGCGGGACTTGCTTCGATGGGGACTTTTTTGGCGATGACAAGTAATGGCGAGGTGAATTTTGTTTTGGCTCAACGAGCAGCCGAGGAATTTAAGCCGCCGCGTGTTTTAGCTGTTTTCCCCCGCGATCCGCAAGCGAGTATTTCGGTTAGTAGTAAAGTTAATCAAGCTTTTATCCCAGACTTAGCGATTAAGACTTGGAATGAATATTTAAATGATGGGCGAGTCAAGCTGGGCACAACTACGCTAAATGAGTTGGAATTTTCTAGTCAGTGCGATCGCATTCAAGAAAAGATTCGGACTGGGGTGTTGATACCGCTACTGGTAGAACGAGAAGAACGCTTACAGGTAATGCCAGTTAACCAAGATTGGGAAATTGGCGATCGCATTATTTACCTATTGCATGACCCCAGACCTAGCCTTTTAAAACGCTTATCTGGTGCTACCCAATCCACTCCTCTCTCTCTAGAAAAGTTACCAGAGGTTGAAGACCTGTCCCTAGTCCAATTGTCTCAACTTTCCGCTACTGAAGCTTCTGGGGGATGAGGCAGGGTGGCAGGAGGAAGAAGATTTGAAGAAGAATTCAGAAGTCAGAATTCACGAGTCAGAATAAATCAGTGGGGAATTCAGACCCACCACTGATTTAAGACCACCAAATTTTCAATTCGGTGGGGGTTTTAAACCCGTTTATTCAGACACTCGATGACTCGCTTTTCGCGTCGCTATCCGCCACTCGTACAGAATTCATACTGTTAGCTATCCGCTAACAGCACTCAGCTTTGGGTAGGAACAAATTCGCCTTCTGATGGTTGTGGCAAATTATCAATTTCTGGTCTTGGCCCTTCTTGAGACATTTCCCATTCCTGCCACAGTAAAGCAGCTAAATGAACTATGGCAAGAATTAGGGTCGCCACCAAAATCAGATAACTGTGTATTGTGTAAAGGTGTTCGACAGTAACTGTATTAATTGCTCCACCCCCAGTTAGGATGTCGCGCAGCTGCCCACCAATAAAAGGAATGGCTTCGATGGTTCCTAATTCAATGTTAAAACGCCAGTATCCTTCCTGAGTCCAATCTAGGATCATCGCTGTCCAGTCCAGCCCGATCGCACTTAATGTCAACAAAATCCCGCTAACCCAAGCAGTCAGCCAACTCTTGCGGAATTGGCGACCTAAAAACATCACCACAATTTGAATCAGAGCGATCGCAATTACTGCGTTACCAGCAACTTCATGCGCTCTCCAAAACAACCAGCCGTATGGCACTTGTGTATTAATCATCTTTAAGGAGTTATAAGCACCCCCTGCTGTCGGTTCATAGTAAAAAGACAGCAAAACTCCTGTAGAGACATAAATTAAGCACAGAGAAAGTATCACGACTGATAATATCGTCGCTATTCGTCGCATAATCTTATCGAACTGGGTGCTTTGCATGGCTCACCCCTCCTGTTCTTAACTAGGTATTTATTCTTTTCTCATTTTAACTAAGAAATATTAATAGATGTTGCACTTCTCAAAGAAAAATAAATTTTTATAATATTTTCGAGCGGGTAAGTACAACCATTAGCCTTGCAACTGTTTTTATTAAATCTTTCATAAGTTATCTCGTGTATTTGGAAAGTAAAAAAGAAGTTTTGTTGTCTGCCAATATTTGATTTTTTTATGTATTATTATGCATTAAGTTAAATATTTTGAACCTCACATAATGTTAGAAGACTTGTGTGTACACCGTAGCCTTTTTAAAGGAGCGATCTAGGTTTGAGGTTTTCAGTCCGTAAATCCTGTGGTCTAAAGACGACTTTAGCTCTTAGCCTAGTAATTCATTGCTAAACAATTATTGGAAATAACGAAAGATATTAGATTAAATCAAATATTGCACCCAAGCTTTTAAGGGTTCTGGTGAGCCATACCAAATTCCAGGACTTCTAGGAGAATGTCTCACACCTTCAATTACCAGATTTTCTGCACCTTCCAAATGAGCGGCTTCAATCGGTGTGATTCCATCTCCCCAAGTGTTGCCTTTACCACAGGTTAATTGGTAACTACTGTAAGCTAACCAGCTACCGCGCCGCCTTTGTCCAAAGATAGTTTTTCCAGCCACACAAATGTAACGAACGTTTTTGTAAAAAGCTCCTGGGTAGTTATTAGTGACAAAATCTAGATTGGAGCGTGTCCAGCGTTCTTGGCTAATATGGGGTGTACCCAAGGTGATGAGAGTAGCAACTAAAGGATGCGCTTTCCAGAGGGAGGGTTTAGCGTTACTGTTTATCCAATATGGCTTTTCTCCCATGTAGATGCGGGATATCCAACCTCCGGCGGAGTGACCAATTAAGTTAACTTGAGTAGCATTATATTGCTGCAATGTATGCTTGATTGTCAGGTCGAGTTTTTGTAAAATTGGTGTTACTGGTCTTCCGCCAATAGTGGGTAGCCAGTCGCGCCGTCGCAGTGGTACTGTAACTGTAGGAAAATCTAACTGTTGTAAGGATTGTTCTAGTTGGCGGTAAGCGCTCGCGCTTTCTAGATATCCCGGTACAATAACTGTCGGTAACGGCATTTTGAGTTTTTGATGCAATGATTGAGGGTTTGAAACTTTTTGACGAAGAAGTAGTCAGAATTCAAAAGCTATAATTGCGATCGCACAACTGAACTCCTTATCAGAAAAGCCTAAATAGCTTTGGTGGGGTTTAGAACTAAAATGTCAATAAAATTGTACAACTTGCAACAGTTTTGAGGCTGCCGATATGGTAGTATTTTCACATAGGGACTAGCTCAGACAAGCAAATGTGCCATCTGTTACACAAGCCTAGTTGAATGGAAAAGCGGAGAAAAACAAGGCAACTTGAGCAGATGTTTTGATGTACTCAGACTTGTACCTTGACTTAAACTTTAATAAAGATCCCAGATATTAATTTTAATTGTGTGCGTCACAAAAATAAAAAACCAAAAGTAGTAATTTTTCAAATACCTCTTTAGCAAGCTCAAATTTGAAGATATGATCCAGTCTCATTAAACAACTACAAACCTGAATAAATGGCAATTTTGGCGTTTTGATTGCCATGAGAGGAAATTATTATTTCCTTAGAGGGACGCGTATATTGCGATATTTTGCAATATAGTTCGGAAAGAGAAAATCGCTAGTCAACTGCAACTGAGCCGAGTGAACGATAACAGCTATGTCTTACGTCTCCGTGTTTAAAAATATACCAGAAGTTTTAAGCCAGCCAATTGGGATAGCGGCTATAGCTTCTCTTGGCATCCACGGTGCGATCGCCATGATTGTGCCATTGATGCCTATGGATTCTAGCAAACCCAAAGATACAGCATCATCCAAAACCGTTGGACTTTTGGAATTGAGCCAAGCCGATCAAAGCCGTTTGCCACAAAGCACCCCCCAAATTGGTTTACAACAACTTCCTCCAATAGCGCCACTTTCTGCATCTAACTTTAGCCCCCAAACCACATTGCCTCCATTGGCAGCACCGCCATCTAGCAGTCAGCTAGTACTGCCTCCGCTACCCCAATCATCGAATAACTATCGAGTCTCCTCCGTGCCTACAAGGCAGACTTTGCGGATGATTCCTAGTGATAATTTGCGGTTTGATGGCTCTAAATTTGACAATTCTAAATTTAATACCACCCCCAAATTTTCTCCATCAGTTCCTCGTGTGAATGTCAGTGATACCAAATACCAGGTATCTAAGCCGTTCGATGTAAATAGATTGCCATTGCCAGTATTGCAGTCGCAGCAAATACCTAATGATATTCTGCAAAATGCTCAATCTCCGAACCTCTCTGACACTAACCCCATTACAGCAGCACAGGTAAATACCACTCCACAAACGATCCAGTCAGGTAATAATGGGTCTAGAATTGCTCAAAACTCGCTAATAAGTTCTCTAAAACAAGCTCCAAGACCTGGGGATAGCTTAACCCTAATGAGGGGAAGCACATCACAAGAACCCAATTTATCTCGAAAAAGAACTGATTTGGCAATTGCACAGCTAGATTCCTACGCAAACCTGAGAAAAGAAGTTCAGCAAGAATACCCCAACGTTGAACAAAAACCAGTCATTCGCCAAACATTACCTACGGATAAGCCGAATCTTGAAGGCGCTGTTTTGGGGGTATTAGTAGTGGATCGTGATGGTAAGGTCTTAGATATCAAGTTTCAAGACAAGCTAATTTCCCCTGAATTGCAATTAAAAGCAAGGGAATACTTCAATAAGCAATCCCCCAAGGGAGATAAACAGATTAGTTCCTACCCATTTAACCTAAGTTTCCAAAACAACACTGGGACTACTCAACTATCTGCACCAGGAATCAATAATAAGCTTACCCCCTCACCAGCAGGCACTTCTAAACCATTTCCCGATCTGCTAATCAGAAGTAATCAGCCTACGCCTTCTTCAAAAGGTACTCTTCAACCATTAGCTGCACCGGGAGTCAATGGCAACCAGCCTCAGTTCTCACCAACAGCTACTCCCAAACCATTATCTGAACTCCCAATCATAAATAACCAGATCGCGCCTTCATCAGCAGCTACTACTTCGCAACCCTTAATACTGCCGAAAGTCAATCAGATTGAGTCTACACCCTCTGCCCAATCGGATCAAAAATTAGTAGAACGGTTGCGCCAAGTGAAGGAAAAGAGAGAAAAATCTAATCCAGAAAAATAATTACCTACTGGTGATTTTGGATTCAAAAAAGTTAACTTAACTTTACAAGGGCGGTTATAAACCGCATCTACAAAAACAAAACCTACTGAGGTAGGTTTCCAATCTTCAATTTTTCCTAAGTCCGCAGAGGCGGACTTAGGTTTTTAGCTGCGAATTCCATGCGCCTTGGCTCTAAGTTTACACGTATGAGTATTTCTGTGCCCCTAAGAGTGGTCTATATTCCATTCGATTGATAACCCTTGATGGCTAACTTTACCAGCCTTGTTCTGCATTCTGAAAAACGTAAGCAGCTACCTCCAGAATCTCTTCAGCACTTAACTTTTCTTTAAAGGCAGGCATGGCATTTTTACCATTTTGCACTTGGTGGATAATCGCCTCAATAGAGTCGCTATTATAATTTTCTAGGTACTTTGACAATGCTTCCTTTTTCAAGGTTTTCTGGCTAATAAGGATATTGCCGCCACCTATATGGCAAGAAGCGCAGTTAGCCTCGAAAATTTTAGCGCCGTTGGATGTTTCGGCAGCTAGTGCTGGACTAATGAATGTCAATTTGAATAGAGCGATCGCTAACATTAAAATTAATAAAAGTATTCTCAAGAGAATTTCCTCGCAACAAGCCTCCAGGAAGAGTATAAACGCGATTAATCCCTGATTTAGTCAAATTTGATCGAGATTGGCGGTAACGAGTTCATCCCTCAATCGCTACGGGTTGTTTAGCGTCTTAGGGGTGGGGTAGGACTCGTTACCGCCATTTATGCATTGTGTGCGTCACTCTAGGAGTGTAGCGTGTTGCTATGAGGTAATTTCACAGAAAAAGGGTCTTGTTTCAATGAGAACGTTTCTAGCTTTGGACAGTGATTGTACCAACCATGCCAGCACCACGGTGAGGTTCGCAGTAGAAGGTGTAGTCACCAGCAGGTGCGTCTGCGGGGAAAGTGGTTGTTTCCTTTTTACCAGCACTCATCAGCAACTGCTTATGAGACAGAGATTTTGCTAAAGCGGCATCCTTACCGGGGTTTTTGGCTGCATCAAACACAACGTTGTGGGGAGGAACTTTATTGTTCACCCATTCAATTGTGTCACCTGGTTTAATGGTCAACTTTTTCGGTTCAAATGCTAGCATTCCTTTATCAGTACCCAATTTCACCTGGTAGGTTTCAGCAGAAGCGCTGGGAGTAAAAACTGCAAAGCTGCTAACAACTAAAAGGATTGTCAACACGGCTAAACTAAAGCGTCGCAAGCTTGCTGAAATAAATTTCATGGCTCTCTCCTAACAAACAATTTTTTTTTCCTTTCTCATTTTAAATAAAATCAACACCAAATATGACAATCTGTCATAGATACAATTTTTTTTTAAGATATGGAGAGCAATTTATTGCAAAAAGCTGTGGAATCAGTAATATGAGGGACTGGGGACTGGGGACTGAATTCTTCCCAATACCCAATCCCCAATCCTAATTCCGGGATTTAGTAATAGATTTTTCCGCCTCCCCACTTAGTGCCAACGATTTTGGGTTGTATGAGAATATGACCGGCGATCGCCTCCAAGTCATCATCAGTCAGATTTCGCATTGCTGTGAAAATATCTGCACTTTTGATACTGGGGTGGATTTCGGAAATCTCTTCTTCCCCGTCGTAAGTGGTGGGATTTTTCAGGTAATCCACCAAGCCTTCAACGTTATTACGGTTGGGTGTTGCCAGTGCGAGATCCTCTGGAGCGAGGCCCACATTTTGGTTTGTTTTGGTAACTCCCCCAGCATGACATTGGGCGCAAGCGTAATTAAATAAACGTTTGCCTTCTTTGACTTGTTTAAGGCTAAGTACGGTAACTTCACCTTCAGTATTTAATGGCACTGTTCGGGTAGCTTTGTCTAGTTCCACTGCTGTCGCGCTACCGACAAGCAACTGAAACGAGAGTAAAACAGTGACCACAACAACGCCAATTAGTCTTCTAAACATGTTTCCCCTTAAAAATTTTTACGCTCAACACAGCTAATAAAGCGATTCTCAATCTCCAAGCTGCTAATTACTAATGACTCATTGTTTTTTGTCATTAGCTATCAATGATTAGCTAAAGCCCAAGATCACCCTTCAGGTGTCCTCGTCATCACCCAATAAGTCGCTAGTACCTTTTGGGTGTGTTTCAAACGATATTTGGGAAATAATTGCCTTTGCATCTTCTAACGCCAAACGGGTCTTTTGGTGTTTGTAGGCGATTCCCAGTTGGTTGCACAGAGAAAACACTTTTTCTACAGGTATGCTGTAGTCAGCTGCTATCTCTGCGATCGATAGGTCTGCAAAACCCATAATGCTTGTTAACTGATAGATAGAGATTGAGTCGCTGTAATACCAATATCACGTTAGGAGTGCAATTTGTTGCCCAAAATACTGTTTGGGGAATGGGGAATGGGGAATGGGGCATTGGGAATGGGGTTTAACCTTTTCTTCCGGTAAAAATGACGCTTTGAATAAAGTAACGATTAAAAAAGACGTAAATACCTAAAGCTGGCAGGGTAAAAACCATAGAAGCTGCCATAATGTAGTTCCAATAGCTGATGTATTGACCTTTGAAGGTGTTCAGCGCCAAAGGGAGGGTAAACATTTCTGGGTCAAATAGGATAACTATAGGCAGTAAAAAATTATTCCAACTTCCCATGAACACAAAAACAGTCTGTGCTGCTAGCACCGATTTTGCCAAAGGCAAGACAATATATCGGAAAATTCCAAAGGTATTTAAGCCATCTAGTTGAGCGGCTTCTTCTAGTTCTTTAAGAAAATTAACAAAAAATTGCCGCATCTTGAAGATGAAAGTGGCATTGACCATGCTAAGAACAATCATGCCTTGGTAAGAATTTAGCCAGCCGATCGCTTTCAAAATCAAAAATGTCGGATACTGCCAATAAGGTAGCGTTATTTGGCCCGCCAGTACCGCCAGAAAAGATGTAAGACTGGTCAAAAAGTTGAAAAGTCCCAATCACCCCCACTGTTACCACAAAGAAGGTTACAGGCTTAAGGAGTCCCCAAAACTAGTATGGTGGGCATCATCAACATATACCCAGCCAAGTCTTCTGTGATGTTCCACCTGGGGTTACTCCGTCGCCTGTTGATTTCAAATATTACTGAACCTCCGTTTAATCCTGCACTAACCCGGCTGTAGGGATGGGTTGTGTATGATTATTTATCGTACTCCTGTCAAAAAAGATTTAACTTGATTAAATAAGTTTGAAAGCGTAGACCTAAAATGGCTATTTACGAGATATCGGTTGTATGAGTTAGCTGCTTATGTAATTTAGGGAACTATATATTTAGCTTCCTTGGGGATGCTAGTTAAGCCTATTCAAGCAAGAGGACACAAAATGTCGTATACAGCCTACTTACGTTCGATTAAAAGTAAACTTCAGAGAACTGGTAAAACTCAAAAAAGCCTACGGGTTAAAACTATCATAGAACAGTTTGGCTACCAGAGGAGAAGTCAATCATTCATAGATGATTTTAATGCTGCTCTTGATGAATTGGGACTTTGTGCAAATCCTCCTTTGGATTTGCATATTCCCTTAGATACAAAGATAGCTATTTCTATTAAAGGTATAGCTCCAACTAATCAAGTAACTGAATCTGAATCAATTTCAGTCAAACGACAAGAGGCGATTTCAGTCAAACATGATTTTTTCTACTACTTGTTTGATTTTGGCTCCGAACAAGAATATGAACGATTCCAAGCATGTTTGGATTCCCACCAGCCAGTAGGGATTTTTTTGATTCCACAAGTAGAAGATTTCTTCTCTGATATTGTTGTCAAAATCTTTAATTATGAATTAATTAGAAAATCTCAATATGGTGGTTATAATACTATACCTAAAACTGCCACTAGGAAAATTCCTACAAGTATTGTCTCAGAAGATAAAGATTGTGAAGATGAGCAAGAAAATCCTCTCTCTGATGCTAGTATTTTTCAGTTTTATCGCTCAACTATGACCAGTATTATACTTGGCAACACTGGTTTAGAGTTGCTTGATTCTGAAAAATTCGATCGGCAGTTTGAACAGATATCTCTATATGCCAATAAATATAATTCTGAACAGTTTTTTATTTTATTTCATTGCCCATCGGTATTAGAAATCCAAGCTCATCAGCAAGAAGATGCTTTAGGATACTTGGTAGATAGAGTTGCTAGCAAAATTCCTTTTACTTTTACTCTCAGGTGTAAATATCCAAATGAAGTCTCTATTGAACATAAAGAGGAAGTATATGCCCATTTCCGTCTACTGTTGGAACTTCCACATTATGAAATCCAGGAAGATGATGTATCTTTGCGAGACTATTTTCTAGATTTACAAAAAGCTCAGATACAGGCAGAATCACAGTTATTGCTGAAGATAAAACCAGAACATTTTTACAGTCTGAAGTGGCAACAGGAAAGTAAAGAATATATCTATCTCAAGTATTTTGCTATTAAAACCTTAGAAAGTCTAGGATATGAATTGTCTAATATCGGCTGTGAAGTTGAGTTGACTTCCAGGGATGAGGAAACAACAGATGAAGATACATCAGAAGAGGATGAAGAGTACCAAAGCGAAATCATAGAAGTCTATGTAAAAAATCAGGTAGCGGTTGAAATAGAAACTCTTAAATATCAAGAATTTCAGGACAATAATCTCTTTTTATATCCCCTGAAAAGAGTTTTGAGAAAATCAAAAGTATGGCCAAATAAACTAGAAAGTCTTTGGCTGGTAATTCCCGGTTTTGAGATTGCACGCAACTATTACCAACTAAAAAAAGCTAAGGAAATATTAGAATATAAGTTGTCTGGATATTATGGCGATCGCTTCCAGGTTGTAATCATGGCTCCTGATTATGAAAAACACCAATTAGTCCCAGTATCATTTGATTCAATCGACTATCCATCTTTTGCGTATAGGGCTAAAAAACCTAGTTTAGTACAAGCATATCCAGTTACTAACCGCGTCAAAGAATTTAAGCTTGACTTTAGCCAAGTAAAAGGTTTAAACGAAGAAAAAGAAAAACTGACTAGACTCCTGAAGCTTCAATCTAAGGGACACAAGGGTTCAATTGGGGGAATTCTTTTCTATGGATTACCGGGATGCGGTAAAACCCTACTAGCAAATGCCTTTGCTAATGAGTCTGGGAGATATTTCTTTAAGTTCTCTCCTGCTGATATTATCAGTGTTTGGATAGGTCAAAGTCAAAAAAATATTCGAGATATCTTTGCTCAAGCTAAGAAAAAAGCTCCTTCAGTTTTATTCATTGATGAGTTAGACAGTATTGGGTTTAATCGTAATGAAGACAACGCACATACAGACCAAAAAGCAACTATTAACCAATTACTTATAGAACTAAACAATCTTCAAAATAGTGATGTAATTGTCATTGCTGCTACTAATTATTTGAGTGGGATTGATAGTGCTTTAAAACGTTCTGGTAGATTTGATTGGAAGATTCCTGTTTTCCCACCTGCTCAAGTAGAAAGAATAGATTTATTCAAACACTATCTGTCAAAAATTGATATAAATCAGCTAGTTAACTTTGAAATCCTGGCAGAAAAAAGTGTAAGATTTACTTCATCAGATATTGAGTTGGTTTGTCGGGAAGTTAGAAATGCTATTCTTCTCGAAGAAATAAGTTCGGCTTTAACAACTTCAGATGTCATTACTTATATCAATAATCTGCAAGATGGCGGTTTAAGTCTTAACGAGGAACAAGTCAAAGAATTTATGGAAGAGTGTAAGAGAATGAGTGTAAAGAATCCTAAGTTAGAAACTCTGAAATTAGAATGGGCTTTGTATTAGCAATAGCTCAATAAAAATGGCGTAGGCGTAGCCCGTCGTAGACATCGCTACTTTTGGCAGTGTTGGAAAATAACTCTAGGAATATGCGATATTTTAATCCTCGAAAACTGCTGCTAACAAGCCTAGGAGTAGTAGCGATCGCCATAGGTGTCAACTTAAGTCAATTTAAGCCTTGGCTCATGGGATTCGCGGCTACACAGGCTTTCGTCCGCCTTGGATGTTTAAATAAGTCGAGAAGCGAGTATTGTTCATCAATAAAACCCATTTTTTCGCACACGTCACTTTGCTTGGCAGGGTAGTATTCTTAATCATCAGTCTCAGGTACTACTTCTTCTACTGTCGCTTCATTCTCTGAAATATCAATAGCTTGTAGAACCTGTTTAACTATTTTTGGGTGCAATACTTTTCCTGAATGAAAAGGAATTACTACTCTCACTTCTTCTCGAAAATAAATCCTGTGACTTCCTTTACTTCTAATTTGAATAAAGCCTGCATTTAATAATAGTTTTTCAGCTTCTGTTGCAGTCAAACGTGGCAACTTAGGCAACTTTTACCTCCAAGGTTATGGTGAATATCTCCTTGTTATGAAGCGCCTGTTTTTCTGAATTTGACAAGGTTTCTATATAAAGCTCAACTGCTTCTTTAATATTTGCCTGTACTTCTTCTAGGGAATCACCTTGAGATTGACAACCAGGTAATTCAGGGCAGTAAGCATAATATCCATATTCATCTTTTTCAATAACAATGCTAACTTTATACGACATATCAAAGTTACCTTTGCTCATTCAATAAATATTATCACCTCTCATCCCCCTCTCGTTAGGAAGCGCGACAACGAGAAACCGAGGGTTGTAGATAGCACAGCAGTCAGGAACCACTCAACAAAATGCCACTCGCGGTGAAATTATTTATACACCCAGTGGTGATGTACCACTCCATAGTACCTTTTCGGCTTAATTAACCTCAAATAAAGCACGAGCTAATCCTGATTGGCGAATAATAGAGCGTAAAGTACCAATCCGTAATTCTTCGTAATTAGGGATAGGAACAGTAATTCACTAGGCAGGAAGCCAGGTGTGTAACCAACTATCTCGGCGCTTGGCAAAGTCGTAAAGCAAATCTTGCCGTTTCTCGCGCAAGCAGGAGAGGGCTTCATGTTGGGGCATTGCAGTGCTGGCTAGACCTTTGAGAATCGCCATTTGGCGTTGCCAAGTGGCTGGATCTTCGACGGGTTCCATAAAGCGGGCGGGTACTTGTTGCCCAGCTAAAAGTGTGTCATAAGAGTGATCGTCAGAGAAAAAGTCTGGAGGATGTAGTGGATAAAACAGGGAATTTCGGTAAGAGAGGGGGGCCCGCTCACTAAATAACGCTAATCGCTCTATTGCGCCAGAGATATCTGTATCCCTATTGGCTGCTTGCCAAAAGGGAGTAGATAGACGGTGATTGAACTTGTAATGAATTCCGAGAAACCAGCGCAGGGCATCCCAACGATCGCTCATCTTGCGGTTAAGTACGGATTTGATCCCCTCATCTCGCTTTGATGCGGGAAAGTTGGTAAGTAAAAGTTCTAATTCCAAAACGATGGTGTGGATGGCTGTGGATTCTAACGGTTCAACAAAAGCATAGGAATTACCGATCGCCACAACGTTGCCTTTCCAAAAATCCTCATGTCGCCCGGAACGAAACTTCACCACCCAAGGATCGCCCATCCCCGGATTTTTAGCACGCATTTCCTCTAAAGCTTGGTCATCACTACAAAATGCTGAAGAAAATACGTAACCTCGATGATCGGCATCCTCAAAGGGAATATTCCAACACCAGCCATTATTCATGGTTTCGGCTAGGGTGTAAGGTTTAACTGTACCATTATGGGGGACGGTAGCAGCGATCGCTCGATCGGTGCTGAGGGTATCTTGGTAACTCACGAATTTTGAGCCAAGTTTCTGCTCTAGCAACAACGAGCGGAAACCCGAACAATCAATATATAAATCGTAAGTTAGTTGCCGCCCATCCTCGGTAATTAAATGGGTAATGGTTTCACCATCGGCAGATATCTGGGCATCAGAAATTTTTACATCGATATGTTCTATGCCGGCAGCGATCGCTTCTTCTCGGAGGTAACGAACAAACCGCCGATTATCGAGGTGATACGCCCAGCGAATCTGGTGAAGTAGAGACAAGGGAGTACCATCGCCGCGATCGAAAATGGGAGCGCGATCGGCACTCATCAGCATTGCCCCCAATGACTGATTGTTCAGCGTTGAATCATAAAGGAGAGATTCTAGCAAGCGTCCGCGCTGAAATGGAAATGTAAATTCATAATCATCGGGTAGTCCCCACTGAAACTTTATCCCCAACTTCCACGTCGGACGAACTCTCTCATAGAAATCAACGATATCTAGCCCTAAAAAGCGGGGACTATGGAGAAACTTAACGAGTTCTGGAGTAGTCGCCTCGCCCACACCAATCACCGGTATGGCACTCGATTCTAGCAAAGTCACCTTGATGTCTGGTCTGAAAGCACGAAAGGCTAAAGCCGCGAGATAACCAGCTGTGCCGCCCCCCAAAATGCCCACAGTTTGGTAAGCATCAGATGCTGGGGGGATTGCTGCCTTGGGTGAGTTTGGCCAGATCCGCCCAATTTCTTCAGCAGCAGCAGCGATCGCACTTCGTTCAATAACTCCCAACGGTTCATCTAGTCGGGGGGTACACTCTTGGCACTCACTACTAGGGAGAAGCCGCTTAATGGTGCGTAGGCATAGCCCGCCGTAGGCATCGCCCTCCTCTGTAATTTTCAAAACGCTGGTTGCCCGAATTGGTGTTAAGGTCGGGCCCAGAAGGGAAATAGCTTCTTCAAGACAAGCCTGGGCTACAGAGGATAAAATTCCGCTATCCGCCTTGGCAACGATTGGGGTTGAAAGTTGCGGCCAAATATCTTCAAATACAGGTGGCAACCCTTCTAAAGTGATGATTCGACAGCCAAAACAAGCGGTTGCACCTCGAATAACTGTTGGGCCGATGAGTGCTGTTTCCTGGGAAGCCGTGACAAATAAACATGGAGTGCCACTGGCTAGGGCCGACTTGTTGACATCCAACAGTGCCTGAAATGGTATACCTTCCAAAGCACAAATAACAAAGTCAAATTCTTTAAAGAGTTGAGATAAGCCAGAAATACTAACAGAGTCTAGACTATCTTGGTATACTGTCGGCGCTAGCGATGACAGATATTTTGAAGTGCCGTTGACGAGTATCCGTTCTTGCCCAAGGGCGCGAAACTCAGGCGTTTGACAGGATGCAAAATTCTTCAGGTAAAAAGCGCGACGATTATCAAAACCTGCGGCAGCAAAGGTTTTAGCGAGAGTATTAAGTAATTGGTGATTGCCTAGTAAAGCGATCGCCTTTTGACCTAACTGCTTAGAGACTATGGGCAACTCCCAGCGATGATTTTGGGGTGAGGCTTCAGTTACTACCTCTTCAATAATATCCAGCTTACTTAAAGCCAAGACGATCTCGTTTAAGTAATTGCGATCGCCAGAATCTGCAAGTTCAGCATAAATTCTTTCAAGCGGACGAACTCCATCAATCAGCGCCAACAGTTTGCGGATAATGTTGGGCTGAATGCCTTCGAGGACGAACGCTTCGCCGCCCACCCAACTACAAACCTCATCGGCTTCACTGAGGATTAAATGGGCATTAGGATTAATTCGAGGCACCTGGGGAATGGGATCTATGAAGTCAGCCATTGACATTTTCTTTCTTTAACAACCTGAATCGCCTCCTGAATTGGTAAGGCGTTAGCACAATTCTTGATGAAATGGTTTTTGACTTGTCGCCAATTATCTAAATCCAAGGTATCATTGTCGCTTTGATACTTTGTGGGAACCTGTTGACCCATAAGTAGATTCAGATAGCCGTTATATCCAAAAACACTATTTTTTCGGAGTAGAATTTGACCAATTGGCGATGGGCCATTGTTTTGGAAAAAGTCTACTACTGTTTCGGCATCACCAATATCAGTTTTATGCCAGCAGTGCCGCCAGAATTTTGATTCTACTCGGCGATTGAATTTAAAGTGAATCGATAAAAAGTCACGAATATCATCCCACTTTTGGGCGATCGCTCGATTCGCTAGATTCGCTAGATTAATTAATCCTGGGCTTGGTTGCTGGTCTGAATCAATCAACACATCACACACACATTTAATGGTTTCGCCAATCATGTGTAATCCTGTTGATTCTAGCGGTTCGACAAAACCCGATGCGTTGCCAACGGCGACCACATTTTTCACCCAAAATCGTTGATGTCGCCCTGATTTGAACCTAATAAGATTATGCTCATCGCCCATCAAGGGATTCTGACATTTCATCTCTTGTAGAGCATCATCATCACTGATAAAACCAGATGAATATACATAGCCACGGTTAACTTTATCCTGCAAATCAATTTGCCAACACCACCCACTCTGCATAGTTTGAGCGGTTGTAAAGGGCTGGATTGCATCATCTCGCATCCATCTGCCTGTGACAGCAGAATCGCAAAATAAGCTGCTAGAAAAACTGCAAAAGGGTTCTTGCAGAGTTTCTCCTAGCAAGGTGGAGCGAAAACCAGAACAATCAACAAATAGATCGCCAGCCAATGTTGTTTCATCAGTAAATTTCAGTTGGCGAACGTAGCCATTTTCTGCAACTTCAATATTTACAACAGCTTTATCAATAATCTTGATGTCAAGTTCTGCCGCTCTTCTTTCTAAGTAAGCAACGAAACTTGTATTTTCAATATGGTATCCAAAGCGTTCATCAACAACAAAATCGCCATTCTCTCTTTGGAAGCAAGGCGACTTATTCTGCTCCATCAACAGTGAATAAATACTGGATTCTGTAGTTGAATCAAGACAATAGTAGGCAGTACTTTTACTCAGAACACTGAGTTTATCTGCCAGATGAGTCACGAAAGGATAGTTGAAGTGAGACTGAGTAGAATCTCCCCAAATAAACTTAATTCCTAGTTTCCAAATAGGTTGTGTTTCTTCATAAAATTGCTCTCGATTTAATTCTAGGTACTTATGTAGAAACCAAGGTATCCAGGCGGTAGTCGCTTCACCCACTCCAATAACGGGAATGTTCGTGGAATGCACTACAACCACGTTCAACCAGGGCATTTTCACCTTCAACGCTAAGGCAGAGAGAAAACCAGCACTACCTCCACCTCCACCCAAAACTACGACATTATGTATTGTTTTTTCCACATGAATGAAACTGTCTATCAGTATTGTTCTGTACTCTAGTATGCAAGCTTCATGGAATTTGGGAATTATTTGCTACCAATCTTAGCAATCGATCCTTTGCTTCTTAACTTCCTTAAAGATTTTCCCCTTCTACTGTTCAAATCGGCTAGGATTTTCTGACAGTACCAACAACGGAAACAATTCTCATGCGTGTCACTATCTGTGGTCATGCTGCTTTATACATTGAAACTATCGATCAACGCATCCTGCTCGATCCATGCTTCTCGGATACACTTGTCGGCGGTACACTTACTTACCATCCCGGTCGGGTATTTGAATTAGACAAACTACCAAACCTGACAGCTTTGGTGGTGACTCATGGACATTTCGATCACTTTCATTTAGAAACCCTTAAGAAGCTGCCGCGCCAACTGCCTGTAATTACTGCGGATGAACCGGCATTGGTCGAACAACTGCAAAAGATCGGATTCTCAAAAATCATAATCTGTCAGCCTTGGCAAGCGATCGCCCTCGGAGAAACTCACTTGCTCCCGACTCCTTCAGACCATGAAGAACCAGAGTTTGGGCTGTTAGTGCGAGATGCAACTGGCACATTCTGGCACATGGCAGATGCAGAAGTGACGGCGGAAATTGGAGAAAAAATTACCCAAGAGTACGGCGCTATTGATTTAATTTCAACCAAGTATCAGCCAGTAGTACGTGCCAGTATGGGCTATTTGCACGGCATGGGAGCAACATTCGATCGCCAAGGGGTAGTTAGCTGGCTGGAAGCGGCGTGTGCTTGCAACCCGGCTTTGGTGTTCCCTTACGCTTCCGGTTTGTGCTTTAGTGGTCGGCACGCCTGGTTTAACCGCTATGCGTTTCCCTTAAGTTCAGAGGAAACGGTTCGCTTGTTGCAACGTCGGCTTGGTTCCCCAGAGCGAGCGAAAACGGTGCGTCCTGGTGATGTGATTGAACTTCAAGCTGGACAACCTCCACAACGACACGAACAGTTAGCTGATTTCGTTAGAGAAAAGCCATCTCCTGGGTTGCGCTGGGAACCAATTGATATCAGCACCCTCACAGGATTGTCTACATCTGAAGAACGGCGTACCTTCCAACAAAAGCTAGATGTATTCCTGGCAGGGACGTTGGTTTCGTGGCTCAAACATCAGGTCAAACAGACTCACAGCAGTTGGACTAATTTCCCTGCCGAGGAGGTTGTTTGGCAGTTGGTGGTTCATGCTGGAGATGGAGAACGGCTAAACTATGCCATTGATTTTCGTTCAGAGGATTTTTCTGTCTTCCCAGGCGAGCATCCAGAAGCAAACTTCTTTACCCACATTGCCGGACAAGCTCTTGACGATGTGATGACGGGCAAAATGCCGGGGCTAATTTTTTGGCTGGCGGGTGAGGCTCGTAGTTATGAAAAGGTCATTTCTGTACGCAATGGTCGTTTTGAGTGTCCAAAGTGGCCAAAGACACCCGAAGATTTCCCCTCAGACCCACTGACTTACTATCTTCGTCATTTTGGGACTAGCGAAACTTCTCTCGTTCCGGCTGATGCTGAGTCTGAGAAAGCACCATCACCAGAAAGTGCCAATGATATTCAGATTCTCACCCGTTTAGGGGAGAACGAAGAAGTGATGAACAAAAAAGTTCTACTGGCTTATTTGGCAGTTCAAGAAGCAGAGCGCTTGGGGCTGAAGATTTCTGAGATGGAAATTCAAACAATGTCCGATTCCTTTCGAGAGCAGTTTGATTTACTCGATAGCCAAGATACAGAGCAATGGTTAAAGGAAGCAGGTTTGAGTCTTGAGGGATACTCAGCCGTGATGCGAGATTTCACCGCAGTCTTGAAACTGGAGCAACATTACACTAGGGTGATTGAGCCACTGCTCACCAATCATCGCCGCGTAGCTACAGCTAGATATGCCCGCCCACGACGGGATACCAACGATTGATGAATCATCCCAGAAAGCAATTTGAGCTTGCCCCTGTTGGTATCTTGCGGGCTGCTGCTTGGCCAATTGAGAGTATTCAGAGTTTTGGAAATCAGGAACTTGCCAGCCTAGCGTTGGCAGCCAGCCGGACAAAGGATGCTCATACCTGGAAGGAATATACAACAGCTTATCAGCAGGTGCATGAAGACGAGCGCGATCGCCTTTGGCAGATGACCGCAGCAGATTCATGGTTTATGAAAGCGTTGCTGTTGTCTAATCCGTCACTCGTCACGGAGGTACAGCGGGGGCTGCCACAAAGACAGGGAAAACGCACTAAAAAAATTCGGCATCTGGAGACGGCACTGTATCGTTATCTAGCGCGGGCTGCGGGACGGACAACACCTTATGGCTTATGGGCTGGTGTGAGTTTAGTCGAGTTTGCCAAGACAGTGCGGCACGATTCGGCTGCGGCTGAGTATTCATTTACACCCGATCTGCGTCCTTTTCAAACGATATTGCGATCGCTAGCTCAACGTTCAATTTATCGTGAAAATACAACTTGGCGATTAAATCCCACCTTGAGACGACAAGCAGATGGTTCCTGGCTCTTTTGGGGTCGCACTCCACAGGGGTTAGTCGAGCAGCGTGAGATTGAATTCCAAGAAGTTGTGGACATTTTATTGGCAGAACTGACCAAACTGGATCTGGGGACATTAGACGAACTAGCCAAAACAGTAGCAGCCTCACCTCGCTGGAACCATGCAGCAGGAATACAGGATATTTTGAATATCTTCATTGATGGCGGTGTGCTTTTAGGCGGACTCGACCTACCCCATCGCTTTGAAAGTCCTTGGGAAGGCTTAACAGTGGTGGCAGACAAGCTAATTGAGTCAGATCGGTGTCTCTGGAATAGTTCTATCCAAAAACTGCATTGTCTTTGCGATCCTCTCGCGGCAAAACTTGAGGTAATATCTCTGGATGCACTTGCAGATTCTCTGCAACAAGCAAAGACTTGTATTCAAGAACTTGCCCAAGCCTTTGATGTTACCCTCGCCCAGCTATCCGAGCCAGTGTTGCACTGCGATTTGGGGCTACCGTTTCGGATTGCCATTGATGAGGTGCAGCAAAACGTTTTGTTGCAAACACTTGCAGATTATGAGCGCTGCTGGATTAATGATGCAAGTCCAGCCTCGGCAATGCGGATGGCGTTTCGTGAGCGACTGAAACAAGAATTTGCGACGGGTGTTGCACTAGGGGATCTCAAATCCACCCTGATTTCCGAAATGAGAACCGCTCATAGCCATCCTGAAGTTGTCACCCGGTTAGAGGCGTGGGAGCGATCGCTGTCGCAAAATAATGAGGTAGTCGTTCTCGAAACCAGCAGCAATTCGCCAAAGTCGTTGTCTACGGCTCCTTTCGGTTGCTTGTTCGCGGGTCTATTTGAGTCTTTCCAACTGGTAGTTCACGGGATTAGTGACGATCCGGTGCGAATCTTTGCTCGGTTTAAAGACTTATTGAATGAAAATAATTTATTGCATTCTTGGTTTCAAGAAAAGCTTGACTGTTTGGCAAGCCAACATCAAATTCAAATCGCAGAACTAAAAAGTCCCTTTGAGTCAAATCCAAATGTACTGGCTCGTCCCCATTTCAACCTTCTTCCCATTGAGTTATGGGGAGCGAGTCAAGATACTCCATCCCTCGCCGATGCAGAAATCTTTCTAGACCCAAAAACACAACTGCCTTTTTTAAAATTGCGATCGCTCCCCAACCCAGTAGCAGTGTTTTGGTTCTCCTTGGCTGCGGTTAATGCCCGCGACCCTATCTCTGAACAATTACTTTGGACTACCTTTCAAGATAATCCGACGGCGATCTTTCGTGCTGCCACCCTACCGATGCAGATTGAACTGACTGCACCTCGTTTCACTCCTCGCGTTCAACTGCCAAAAGAAGCGACATTACGTCCTCGGAGGACAGTTTTGAGTGGGCAAATCTTAGCAGAACTCGCCACGTTATCTGCAATAGAGTTATTCGCAAGGTGGCAGCAATTAGCTTCTGAACATGGCTGGCCGATGTTGCTCAATCTGCAAATAGAGGGCAAGCATTCACTGATTCTGCATCGAGATAGCCCTTTGTCTCTTGAGTCGTTTTTCAAAAAAGACCTGCAAAAACAAACCCGATGGCTAATTGTAGAAGAGTTAGTCAATCAACCTTGGCTAGTTGACCCAAAAGGACAGCATTACATGGCAGAACTGGCCTTACCCTTTGCCCGCACAGAACATGGGTGGTCGTTGCGTACAGGAAATGGCTTTAGGGACTTCCAAGAAATAAATTACCCAAATGAAACGAACCACAGAGACACAGAGGAATGAGGAGGAGAGAGTTTTTTCGTCAGTTTTTTGGGTATTTTTTTATTTGGAAGTCCCTTATATGATACGTCGAAGATTAAGCAGCACCATTGGATTCCAACTCATCTACCAAGACGAAACCCAGTTTGGTAGTGCTATAACCGGACAATGCGACACTATCATCCGTCGCTACTGCGCCAACATCACAGCACACCGCCATCGATATGGGCTGGCAGATGTGGTGGCTCATTCGCGGGAATTACTGGCAGCGACAATGGTTCCTGGTGGTCTTGCAGATTTGTATCAGCGTCCTGGTGTGCTTTTGGAAGATTGGCTTTATCCCGATACCAAAGCCGTTAAACCTGTTGCGCTTCAGTTGGAACGTAATACTGGTGAAAGTATTGTCATTCTCGAACTATCATCCCATCTCCTATCCGATTTAGCTTTGTATTTAGGAGAATGGCAACAAGGAAGTACAACTCCGACTGCAACCATTGCCCGCGAGTTATGGAACGTGTTGAGTGACTATGGCGCACTGGTTGACTTCAATGAACTATCCGTCAAGCCAGAACTTGGCCATGCTACCTTTGTTGGTCACTCAACCCTGCGGCTCAGTGATGGCAACTCTAGTCTTCTCTTCGATCCATTTTTGTTGCCCAAGTCTGAGGTTTATCCACCAAACTACCAACCCCTCAGCTTAGAGGAAATGGGACAACCCGATGCTGTATTCATTACCCATTCTCACCCCGATCATTTTGATTTAGGAACCTTGCTGCGACTTGGTGCAAACACGCCAATCTTCCTTCCTGAAGTCAAGCGAGAATCTGTATTGGCGATCGATATGGCATTACGGCTGCATCAGCTTGGGTTCAAGAATATTCACACACTGCGCTGGTTCGATGAAACCCAAATTGGTGGGATGCGAATTATTGCCATGCCTTTTTACGGGGAACAGCCAACGGTTGCTGAGGCACTGCACCCAGAGATTCGCAATGAGGGTAACACTTACCTCGTTGAATATTGCGATCGCCGTATTGCTCTCACAGCAGACTCAGGGACTGACTGCTTGGGAGATGTCAAAAAACTGGCAGCCGCAGCCTTAGAGCGTTATGGTTCCCTTGATACTTTATTTGGAGGATATCGAGGTTTTGGACTGTATCCGATTCAATATCTCTTTTCATCAGTCGCTCGCTATCTTCCTTTTGTACCAGAGAAAAGCTGGCAAGTCCGCCAAAAGATGATGTGCGATGCCGATGATTTAATTGATGTAGCGGAAATCTGGAATGCCAAACGAATTGTACCGTACTCCGATGGTGGCGCTCCTTGGTATTGGCAGCGTGGTCTTGGCCCTTGCCTTGATGGATCGCAAGCACACATCATGGCAGTCGATCCAACCCCAGAGCATGTTTGCCAGGTAGCAACTGTGCGCTCTGGAACCCGCAAAGATGGAGCGATCGCTTCTCCTGTATCGATTTGCTTGCTTCGCCCTGGAGATGCTCTTGCGTTTGCTCAAGAGGATACGCAAGTAGTTCAAAACCAATCTTGGCCATATTTTAAGTCGGTAGGGGAGCAACTCTTGAGCTAAAGAACGAATTAACCTTTCAATTGCCCGCTTGGAGGCCCAATATGGGTGAATTTTCTTCAGCAATTTTTGTCTCGGCTTTGCCAATAGTCTCTTAAGTACATGGCGATCGTTACCTTCTATCCCAGACTTGCAAACTGATGCGATCGCTAGCTACAAGCAGTTAGTAATTATTATTCATTAACTATTTTAAATATTTTTATTATCAGCTTAACTGTCTTAACTGTCTTAACTGTCCACTTAACTGTCTTAACTGTCTGAAATGCCCACTTAACTGTCTGAAATATCCACTTAACTCTCTTAACTGCTATTGTATTTTTTTGATAAACCTGAGATAATTTATATATTAAAGCTCATCATATTAGGTAAAAAGTAATAAACTTATTAAAATTGAAAAAATGTTTAATATATCCTCTAACAACACAAAATAGTAAGTAACCTATATATAGTTTAGACTATGCAAAAAGTATTGATAAGCAAGCATATTGAACCGCTTAATCTGAGTCCATTCCAAAGAATTTTACTAACAACTGATGGCACGTTAACAGAAATATTAGAAGCTTATCTGTTGGAAAAAATTCAGTTAGTTAAATTATCAGAAGAAATAGTTAAGATTACAAAATCTATTCCAGCTTTAGATTTGGATATTGGTAATCAAGTAATTGAAAGAAAAGTATTATTACAAGGCAAGATTAGTCTAAATAATTTTATTTATGCCGAATCCATAATTGTACATGAAAGATTAGATAACAGGTTGAGAACCAAACTAACTGAATCTCAAGAACCAATTGGTAGGCTTTGGTTAGAACATAAAGTTGAGACATTTAAAGAAATAATCGATTCAGCGATAGAAACATCTGATGACTTATCTGATTATTTTAATATAGCAAGAGAAGACAAAATACTTTCTCGGACTTATCGAGTTTTTTCTAATAAAAAACCGATAATAATGATTACTGAAAAGTTTCCAGAAAGCTACTTTCTTAAAAAGTTTTAATACTTTAATTTCTAAAATAGATTTGTATTCCTTTAATTATTGAGGTAAGAATGTTAGAAAAAAGTCTTATTGAGGTTATCAAAAAATATCCCGATAAAACTGCGATCGCTTATGACACATTGAGGATTAGCTATCAAGAGTTTTATGCTAATATCACACATTTAAGTAACTATTTAAGCACGTTTAGTATTGATCGAGGTGACTGTATAGCATTAAATTTGCCTAATAGTCCAGAATTTGCGATCGCCTTTTACGCGACTGCTAAACTGAATGCTATAGTTTTGCCAATTAATCCTCTTCTCAAAGAAGAAGAACTCAGCCACTACATTATTGACAGCAATACAAGAGCAATTATTACCAATAGTAATGGGGCAGATATTAGTCATAAAATTATCTCAAAAATAGACAAAAGAATAGAATTAATTGTCCTTGATGATACTTATCCATTTACCAAAGAAGTCGATAAATCAATAATTACGGAAAGCACCTCTATTTTTAAAGGTGATGTACTTTATCAATATTCCTCTGGTTCTACGGGCAGACCGAAAAGAGTATGTAGAACCCAAAATAATTTATATCAAGAAGTTATAAACTTTACTGAAACTACTAATATATCTCCAGAAGATAATATTTTATGTATAGTGCCACTTTATCATGCACATGGATTAGGAAATTGCTTGTTAGCTACTATACATAATGGTGCAACCCTAGTGATTTTAGAACAAGTTTCACATCAAGGCAAAGCCATTGAGGTGCCATTTGTTTTTAGACGTTCGAGGGTATTAGAACTTATCGAAAAAGAGAAAATTACTATTTTACCTGCTGTTCCTTATATTTTTAATACTCTAGCTGAAACACCAGATGATACTCAAGTTGATGTTTCCACACTGAAACTATGCTTTTCTGCCGGTAACTTTTTATCAAAAGAGATTTTTGATAAGTTTATTCAGAGATTTGGCATTCCTCCGAGACAACTTTATGGTTGTACAGAAGCTGGTTCTATTGCGATTAATCTAGATGAAGACCTAAAAAACACCTATAATTCTGTAGGTTGTCCTTTAAAAAATATTGACATTAAAATTATTGATGATGCGGGGAAAGAACTACCAATTGGAAGTATTGGAGAGATAGTCATTAAAAGTCAAGCATTAACTAGAGGATATCATAATCAATTAGAAGTAAATCAACAGGTATTTAAAGATGGTTCGTTTTTTACTGGTGATTTAGGTAAAAAAGATGAATTTGGACGTGTTTACATTACTGGTAGAACGCAAATCTTCATTGATACAGGAGGTCACAAAGTTGATCCACTAGAAATAGAAAATATCCTATTAACTCATAGTCAGGTTAAAGAAGCAGTTGTTGTGGGCATCAAAGGCTTATATGCAGGAGAAATTATAAAGGCAGTTATCGTACCTCAAAACCAAGGTATTTGTGAAGAGAAGGATATTCTATCTTACTGTAAAGACAAATTGGCTGATTTTAAAGTACCGAAAATTATCGAATTTCGTGACGAGATTCCCAAAAGTCCATTAGGCAAGATATTAAGAAAAAGCTTAATTGATAATTTATCAGAAACTATAAAATCATGAAAAACATCAGTTTAATTGAAAAAGAAATCAAAAATGTTGTTTTAAGTATTTTACCAAATATTAATAGTGAAGATTTGTCAGACTCTAGCAATCTTTTTAGTATAGGGCTGGATTCTGTAAACGCTATGACACTTGTGCTTAAATTACAGAATAATTTTGGTATTAAATTTGCAGTTAATGATATTAATGCAGAAAATTTTCAAAGCGTACAAACTCTTGTGAGGCTAATCAATGAAAAGCAAGGCTAATAATTTTTAGAGACAGTTTTTTTGAAAAGACTGAAAGACTTCAGAATATCCCTAAAAGACCTGAAAAAAGAAGACTACAATGAGCTATTCTGCTGAAACAAATCCATTAGAACCAAATAAGTCAGTAAAAACCGGGAAAAATATCTGGCAAGCGATCGCAAACATTCTCGAATTACAAAATCAAGCTCCAGCTTTGATACCTGTATCTCGGAATGAACACTTGCCTTTGTCTTTTTCTCAAGAAAGGTTATGGTTCCTTTACCAGTTACAGCAAGATAGCTCTACTTATAATGTCTCCTTGGCTTTTCGCCTTCAGGGTTTACTCAACATTTCTGCATTAGAGAATAGTCTCAATGAGATTATCCAACGCCACGAAACATTGCGGACTACGTTTTTAGCTTTCCAAAACAAGCCTGTTCAAGTAATTGCTCCCAGCCTCAAATTGACGTTATCTGTAGTGGATCTTCAGGAACTTCCTGAAAGAGAAAGGGAAACTCAAGTTTTGCAACTGGTTAAAAACGAAGTTGAACAACCCTTTGATCTAGAGCAGCGATCGCTGTTACGGTCTTCCTTAGTGCATCTGGATGAAAATGAATATGTGCTACTCCTGAGTGTTCACCACATTGCCTTTGATGGTTGGTCTGAAGGTATTTTGTGGCGCGAACTGACAGCCTTGTACATAGCTTTTTCCACTGATAAGTCCTCTCCCCTACCTGAATTGCCCATCCAGTACGCAGACTTTGCTGTTTGGCAAAGACAATGGCTGCAAGGTCAAGTCATGGACACTCAACTGAACTACTGGAAGCAACAACTAGCAGGATCGCCTCCTCTGCTGGAACTTCCTACCGACCGAGTGCGCCCACCCATACAGACAAACCGTGGTGGTATCAAGCACTTTCAGCTAGATTATCATCTGACTCAAAAACTCAAAAGCTTGAGCGAAAAGTCAGGCGCAACCTTATTTATGACTTTGCTGACTAGCTTTGTCATCTTGCTATCGCGCTACAGTAATCAGCAAGATATTCTCATCGGTTCCCCAATAGCCAACCGTAACCGTAGTGAAATAGAATCTCTAATCGGCTTTTTTGTCAATCTTTTAGTGTTGCGGACTGACGTTTCTGGGAATCCCAGCTTTTGGGAATTACTGCAAAGAGTACGCCAAGTAGCAATGGAAGCATACTCTCACCAAGATGTGCCGTTTGAAAAAGTAGTAGAAGCTTTGCAGCCAGAAAGAAACCTCTGCTACTCTCCATTATTTCAGGTAATGTTCATTTTACAGAATACGCCGCCTGGAAAATTGGAATTACCTGGTTTATCTCTAACTCGCATAGAAATAGAAAACTCCACAGCTAAGTATGATTTAACTTTATCGATAACGGAGAATGAGCAAGGACTGAGTGGCAGTTTAGAGTACAACTCTGATTTATTTGACCCAGCTACAATTACCCGGATGGTGGGGCATTTTGTGACCTTGCTGGAAGGGGTTGTTGCTAACCCAGAAGAGCGGATTTCGCAATTACCTTTACTGACAAAAGTTGAGCAACAGCAGTTATTCGTGGAGTGGAACGATACTCAGGCGGATTATCCCTTTGATAAATGTATCCATCAGTTGTTTGAAGAGCAGGTAGAGCGTACACCTGATGCAGTAGCAGTTGTATTTGAAGACCAACAACTGACTTATGACCAATTAAATTGTCGTGCTAATCAGTTGGCACATTACTTGCGTTCATTGGGTGTAAAACCAGATACGCTAGTGGGTATTTGTGTAGAGCGATCGCTAGAAATGGTAGTGGGTATTTTGGGCATTCTCAAGGCAGGTGGTGCTTATGTGCCAATTGACCCAGAGTATCCCCAAGAGCGTTTAAGCTTCATGCTACAAGATGCGGCTGTTTCCATACTGTTAACTCAACAGCAACTACTTAAAAGACTACCTGAGCATCAAGCACAGCTTGTCTGTTTGGATGCTCACTGGCCGCTCATTTCCCAGTCAAGTCAGGATAATCTTATCTCTGGCGTACAAGCGAATAACTTGGCTTATGTGATTTACACTTCTGGTTCTACAGGTCAACCTAAAGGTGTAGCATTGAATCAGCTTGCTCTTGGTAATCTAATCTTGTGGCAACTGCAAAATAATCCAATTTCTACTGGAGCAAAAACGCTGCAATTTGCTCCTATCAGCTTTGATGTCTCCTTCCAAGAAATCTTCTCTACCTGGTTTTCGGGAGGTACATTGTTCTTAATTGGAGAGGACTTGCGCCTAGATGCCCTAGCTTTGTTAGGTTTTCTTGAAGAAAAAGCTATTGAGAGATTATTTGTTCCCTTTGTTGCCTTACAGCAACTAGCTGAAGTAGCTGTTGCGAGTGCATCAGTTACGAGTAATCTACGAGAAATTATTACTGCTGGGGAACAGTTGCAGATTACTCCCGCTATTTCTCAATGGTTAAGCAAATTAAATGATTGTACTTTGCACAATCATTATGGGCCATCAGAGAGTCATGTAGTTACTACTTTTAGTCTAACTAATTCTTCAGTCAACACTTGGCCATTACTTCCTCCCATTGGCCGCCCTATTGCTAACACACAAATCTACATCCTGGATAAGTATCTACAGCTTGTACCCGTCGGCGTACCAGGAGAATTGTACATTGGTGGTGTCTCTTTGGCGCGAGGCTATCTCAACCTTCCTGAGTTGACACAAGAGAAATTTATCTCTAATCCTTTTGAGAAAGCGGCGGTTCGGCTCCGCTCACTGAACGGAGGGAGTAAATTATATAAAACCGCCGATTTAGCACGTTATCTGCCAGATGGCAACATCGAATACCTGGGACGCATCGACAATCAGGTAAAAATTCGGGGCTTCCGTATCGAGTTGGGAGAAATTGAAACAGTACTGAATCAACACGGCGATGTGCAAGTATCTAGCGTCATTGTCCGCGAAGATCGCCCTGGACAGAAGCAGTTAGTCGCTTACATAGTGCCGCAAAAAGAAGTGATACCGACAATCAGCGAACTGCGGCAATTCCTGAAAGCCAAGTTGCCAGATTACATGGTTCCTAGTACTTTTGTAATTCTAGAAGCTCTACCCCTAACTCCCAACGGTAAGGTAGACCGCCGTGCCTTACCTGCACCAGATTTACTCAGTGAAATAGCAGATAAATTTGTTGCACCCCGCAACCCAATTGAGGAAACGTTAGCACTGATTTGGTGTCAAGTGCTGAGGTTAGAGAAAGTAGGCATTTACAATAATTTCTTTGAACTAGGGGGACATTCCCTACTAGCGACTCAAGTAATTTCCCGCTTGCCAGAAGCCTTTGGGACTTTGTTACCGTTGCGTTCTTTATTTGAGTCACCAACCATTGCTCAGTTAAGTGAAGTTATCTTAGGTGAACTTCTTCAAACTGGTTCGAGTTTGATTCTTCCGGCAATTTTTCCCGTTACCACAAGACAAGACATACCTTTATCTTGGGCACAAGAGCGCCTGTGGTTTCTCCATCACTTAGAAGGCGAAAGTGGTGCTTACACAATGCCTTTTGCTATGCGTTTGGTGGGGAATCTCAATATCAAAGCTTTGGAACAAGCAGTTGGGGAGATGGTGCAACGGCATGAAGTTCTGCGGACTCGTTTTGAGATCAAGGATGATAAGCCAGTACAGGTAATAGCCCCTGATATAATCATAACTTTACCAGTGGTGAATCTACAGAATGTGGTAGACCCTACCAAACAAGTAGAGCAACTAGCGATAAAAGAAGCCTACAAACCATTCGATCTGACTAAAGATCCTGTCTTGCGGGTCAAGATGTGGCAAGTTGCGGCTGACGAGTATGTACTACTGATAGCCATTCACCATATTGCTGCTGATGGTTGGTCAATAGGCGTTTTGAACCGTGAATTATCTGCCCATTATCGAGCCATTACCGCAGGTAGCGCGGTGCAATTACCAGAGTTATCTGTACAGTATGCCGACTTTACCTTATGGCAGCGCCAATGGCTGACAACTCAGGTATTGGAACCTCAGTTAAGTTACTGGAAACAACAGTTAGCAGCAGCACCACCTTTGTTGGAATTGCCTACAGACCGCCCCCGCCCATCTATCCAAACTTTTCGGGGAGGTATAGAGCGGTTTCAACTAGATGGCAAACTAACACAGCAACTTAGACAACTCAGCCTAGAGTCTGGAACGACTCTGTTTATGACACTGCTGACGGGTTTTGTTGTGTTAATGTCTCGCTACAGTGGTCAAACGGATCTTGTAATTGGCTCCCCGATCGCAAATCGCAACCGCAAAGAAATAGAAGGGTTAATTGGTTTTTTTGTCAATACTCTGGCGCTGAGATTCGATTTGTCCTCAGAACTGACCTTGAAAGCTTTGCTGGAACAGGTGCAGCAGATAACTCAAAACGCTTACGACCATCAAGATTTGCCCTTCGAGATGTTAGTTGAAGAGTTGCAACTGGAGCGAAACCTGGATCGTAACCCACTGCTGCAAGTGATGTTTGCCCTTCAGAATGCGCCAAGTAACCCTTGGGATTTGCCTGGTTTAACGGTCGAGAAAATGCCTTGGGGACTTGAAGCAGTGCGGTTTGACCTAGAAGTTCACTTTTGGGAAATCCCTGAAGGTCTTGAGGGATTTTGCTATTACAGCAGCGATTTATTTGATGCGGCAACGATCGCTCGCATGATGAAACATTTCCAGAATTTGTTAGCGGCGATCGTCACTAATCTAGAACAACCAGTCAGCCAATTGCCCTTACTAACAGCACAAGAAAAGCAGCAATTGTTAGTAGAGTGGAACGCCACCCAAACGGATTATCCAAGTAACCAATGTATCCATGATTTGTTTGCAGCGCAAGCCGAACAGACTCCTGATGCGATCGCTGTGGTTTTTGGAGAGCAAAAGTTAACTTATCAGGAATTGAATGCACAAGCAAATCAATTAGCACATTATCTGCAAAAACTGGGCGTAAAACCAGGTGTGCTGGTGGGTATTTGTGTGGAACGTTCTGTATCTATGGTTGTCGGGTTGTTGGCAATTCTTAAGGCAGGTGCGGCGTATGTGCCTTTGGATATTGAATATCCCCAAGAGCGTTTAGCTTTTATCATAGAAGACACTCAGATATCGGTGCTGTTGACAACACAGAAATTAACCGATGTAATTCCCCAACATCAAGCGCGTGTTGTTTATTTTGATACTGATGCAGATGCGATCGCTCTTGAAAGCCAACAAACCCCCAAAACGAAGGTGAAAGCCGATAATCTGGCTTATGTCATCTACACTTCCGGTTCAACAGGGAAACCCAAAGGAGTGGCTGTCAATCACCGAGCCGTAAACCGCTTGGTAATAAACACAAACTACATCAACATGGAATCAACAGATGTCATTGCCCAAGCTGCAAATTACGCCTTTGACGCAGCTACCTTTGAAATTTGGGGAGCGTTACTGAATGGGGCGCGGTTGGTAGGGGTGAGCAAAGAATTGGCACTTTCGCCCAGAGATTTTGCTGATTTTTTGCGATCGCAAAGAATCAGCGTATTATTCTTGACAACTGCCTTGTTCAATCAAATTGCTCAGGAAGTCCCCTCTGCTTTCAATTCATTACGTCATCTCCTATTTGGAGGCGAAGCTGTCGATCCTAAATGGGTGAAAGAAGTACTGAACAATGGTGCGCCGCAGCGACTCCTCCATGTTTATGGCCCGACAGAGAATACAACATTTACTTCCTGGTACTTAGTGCAGGATGTCCCAGAATCCGCTACAACCATTCCCATCGGACGACCGATTGCCAACACACAAATCTATGTATTAGATTCCCAACTACAGCCAGTAGGAATTGGCGTTCCGGGAGAACTATACATTGGCGGAGATGGTCTAGCAAGAGAATACCTCAACCGACCAGAGTTAACACAAGAGAAATTAATTCCCAATCCCTTTAGTTCTCAGCCTGGAGATCGCCTCTACAAAACTGGAGATAAGGTACGCTACCTGAGTGATGGGAATATTGAGTTTCTCGGTCGGATTGATTATCAGGTGAAAATTCGCGGTTTTCGCATCGAACTAGGAGAAATTGAAACCGTTTTGAGTCAACACCCCTTACTGCAAGAGAGTGTTGTGCTTGTAAGAGAAGACACACCTGGCGATAAACGTTTGGTAGCTTACTTAGTACCTGCACTTCATCGTCAAACATTACCGCAACAGGTTTCTCAATGGCAAAGTGAGTATGTGAGTGATTGGCAAACGCTTTATGAACAACTCTACAGCCAAAATCAAACTACAGACGATCTAACATTTAATATTGCTGGTTGGAACAGTTCGTATACCAAGCAACCCATCCCAGACCAGGAAATGCAAGAGTGGGTTGAGAGTACAGTCAGCCGCATTAAAGCTAACTTTCCCCAGCATATATTAGAAATTGGTTGCGGAACAGGGTTACTGCTATCTCGTCTTGCCAAGTACTCTCAACAGTATTGGGGTACTGATTATTCCATCGCCGCCATACAGCACGTTAAGCAGATATGCAGCACTGTTGAGGGTCTAGAAGATGTGCGGTTGCTGCACCAAATGGCAGATAACTTTGAAGGTATCCCCCAAGGAGAATTCGACACTGTTATTTTGAACTCAATCGTGCAGTATTTTCCCAGTATTGAGTATCTGTTGCAGGTTATTGAAGGAGCGATGTCTACAATTACTCAACAAGGTACAATCTTCGTGGGCGATGTTCGCAGCTTGCCATTACTGGAGCCATACCATGCAGCTGTGCAGTTGTCCCAAGTTGCTGAGGATAAAACTATTAACCAGTGGCAGCAACAGGTACATCAGAGTATGGCCGCCGAGGAAGAATTAGTCATCGATCCCAGTTTCTTCATTGCCCTTCAGACACGTTTTCCCCAGATTGGTTGGGTGGAGATTCAGCCAAAACGCGGTTACGCCCAAAATGAGCTAACTCAATTCCGCTACGATGTTACCCTCCATGTCGGTATTAATGTTCAAGCAAATACTGTTGCTTGGTTAAATTGGCAACTAGATAAGCTCTCGTTCACACAAATTCAAAATCAACTGCTTCATGAGCAACCAGAACGCCTGGGAATCAGACGCGTCCCGAATCAACGGGTACAGCAAGCACTACAGATTTGGCAATGGCTGGAAAATCCCCCGGCTGTAGAAACAGTCAGCCAACTGCGGCAGTTCTTAGCACAACAACCAACTGCTGGGATCAATCCAGAAAAGTTTTACGAGTTGGGACAGCAACTCGGTTACACTGTCCACTTAAGTTGGTGGGAGAGTAGTCAGGATGGTTGCTATGATGTGGTGTTCTGTCGCAATAGTTCAACGCAAACATCTAACGCACAAGAGGCAATTGCTTTTTGGGACACTTCAGCCGTCACAACCAAACCCTGGACTGACTACACTAATAATCCCCTATACGGCAAGTTAGTTCAGAAACTAGTGCCGCAGGTACGTGAATATATCCAACAAAAGCTACCCGATTACATGGTACCGCAAGCTTTTGTTGTCCTCAATGCCCTGCCCTTAACACCCAATGGCAAAGTAGATCGTCGCGCTTTGCCAACACCTGATACAGCCACGAGAAATCTTTCTACTGGCTTTGTTTTACCGCGATCGCCTATTGAAGCTCAAATCGCTCAAATCTGGAGTCAAGTCTTAGGGGTTGAACGCATTGGTGTTAAAGATAACTTCTTTGAACTAGGAGGACATTCCCTACTAGCTACCCAAGTCCTGTCAGAGATCAACTCAGCTTTTGAACTCGATCTATCTATACAGATGATGTTCGAGTCTCCCACAGTCGCTGGCATAGCAGCCTACATAGAAGTAGTGGATTTGGTAACACAAAATTTATCAATTAAAGAAGTCAGTAGCGAGGTAGTGGAGTTTTGAGCATGACTAACAGCACCTTTGAATTTGTTCGTAAACTGACAAACTTAAGTATAGAACTAGAGGTAGATGGCGTTAGCGGAGCGCCTCTGGAAGAGGTTCGCTTGCGCTGTCACGCACCTGAAGGGGTATTAACTCCATCGCTACGTCAGGAAATAGCTGGGCGGAAAGCAGAAATTATACTGTTTTTACAGCAAGCGAAGCACGTTAAAACCTCTCATCAGTTGCCCATTCAAAGAGTGCCACGGGACGGTGAGCTACCACTGTCTTTTGCTCAACAGCGACTCTGGTTTTTGCACCATTTGTCACCAGACAGTCGTTCTTATAATCTGCTGGATGTTCAAAGACTAAATGGGGCGCTGAATGTAGTTGCACTCTCAGAGAGTCTAAATGAACTCATTTGCCGCCACGAGATATTAAGAACCACTTTTCCGACTGTAGACGGAAAACCCTTCCAGCTAATTGCTCCCCCCACTGCCTTAACTTTACCAATCCATAACTTGCAGGGATTGTCAGCCCAGGATCAAACTGACCGGATTCGGCAAATGGCTCAGTCCCTTACATCTCAGCCTTTCGATCTAGCTGTTGGGCCATTAGTACAATTCAGTTTACTCCAACTGAGCCAGCAAGAGTATGTACTGCTGTTGAAGATGCACCACATTATCTACGATGGTTGGTCTTTGAACATCTTCTTCTGTGAGTTATCTCAGCTATATACAGCTTTCGCTCAAAGATTGCCCTACCCACTAGCCCAACTGTCCATCCAGTATGCTGACTTTGCAGTTTGGCAACACCAGTGGCTAACAGGCGTTGTCCTGGAACGCCAACTCAATTACTGGCAACAACAGTTAGCAGGTGTCCCTGGCGTACTAGAACTACCTACGGATCGGCCTCGTCCCCCGGTTCAAACCTTCCGGGGTGGAGTTGAGCATTTTCAACTCGATCGCCACCTCACGCAACGCCTCAAGCAACTGAGCCAAGAGTCAGACACAACCTTGTTTATGACTGTACTAGCAGCTTTTTTGGTCTTGCTCTCTCGTTACAGTAGTCAGGCAGATTTTGTTGTTGGCTCCCCCATCGCTAACCGCAACCACAAGAGCGTCGAGCAGCTAATGGGATTTTTTGCTAATACCCTAGCATTAAGGGGCGATCTCTCTGGCAACCCCAGCTTTGCTGACTTCTTAGCGCAAGTGCGGCAAACAACTTTGTCAGCTTATGCCCATCAGGACTTGCCCTTTGAGATGTTGGTGGAAAAGTTACAACCAGACCGAGATTTAAGCCGTAATCCCCTGGTGCAGGTGATGTTTTCCCTCCAGAATGCCTCACAGTCTTTTTGGGATTTGCCAGGTTTAACTATTGAGAAAATATTCTTGCCAGTTGATGAAATGGTCAGGTTTGACCTGGAAGCGAACTACTGGGAAGCTTCAGGAGGTCTAGAGGGCGTATGGTCTTACAATGCTGATTTATTTGATGCGGCTACAATTACTCGCATCGCCCAAAATTTTCAAACTTTACTACAAGCAATTGTTGCCAATCCCAAAGCGCGGATTGCAGAATTACCACTGTTAGCGATCGCAGAACGTCATCAACTTTTAGTAGAGTGGAACAACACTCAAGTAGACTATTCCTCTGATAAGTGCATCCACCAGTTATTTGAGGAGCAGGTAGAGCATACCCCTGATGCTGTAGCAGTAGTGTTTGGCAATCAACAACTGACTTATCAGCAGTTAAACACTCAAGCTAATCAGTTGGCGCATTACTTGCGCTCATTAGGTGTAGGAGCCGATGTATTAGTTGGGTTGTGTGTAGAGCGATCGCTAGAAATGGTTGTGGGGCTGTTAGGGATTCTCAAGGCGGGTGGTGCTTATGTGCCGCTTGACCCAGAGTATCCAACTGAGCGTTTGAGCTTTATGTTAGAAGATGCTCAAGTTCCAGTGCTGCTCACCCAACAGCAACTCCTGGAAAAGTTGCCTCAGCATCAAGCGGAGGTTGTATGTTTAGATACTGATTGGCAATCTATTTCTCAATCAAGTCAGGATAATCCAATTACTACTTTGCAAGATAGTAACTTGGCTTATCTAATTTACACTTCCGGTTCTACCGGAAAGCCCAAAGGAGCAATGAACACCCACTTGGGGATTTGCAATCGCCTGTTGTGGATGCAACAAGCTTATCAATTAACAGCAGTAGATTGCATTTTACAAAAAACCCCTTTTAGCTTTGATGTGTCTGTTTGGGAATTCTTGTGGCCGTTAATAACTGGAGCGCGTTTAGTTGTAGCTAAACCAAGTGGACATAAAGATAGTGCTTACTTGGTCAATCTAATTTTAGAGCAGCAGGTTACTACACTACATTTTGTCCCTTCTATGCTCCAGGTTTTCTTAGAGGAACAAAGTCTCAAAAATTGCAGTAGCTTGAAACGAGTTATTTGTAGTGGTGAAGCTCTGCCTTTAGAACTTCAAGAACGCTTTTTTACTCGGTTAGACTGCGAATTGCACAATCTTTACGGGCCAACAGAAGCGGCAATTGATGTCACATACTGGCAATGCAAACCACATAGCAATCTCAGGACAGTACCCATTGGGCGACCTATAGCAAACACGCAAATCTACATTTTAGACTCGGACTTAAAACCAGTTCCTGTAGGTGTAGCCGGAGAATTGCATATCGGTGGTTTGGGGTTAGCAAAAGGCTACCTTAACCGTCCTGAATTGACACAAGAGAAATTCATCTCTCACCCCTTTAGCACTGACCCCGATTCTCGCCTTTACAAAACAGGAGATTTAGCACGCTATTTACCTGATGGCAACATTGAATACTTAGGACGTATCGACAGCCAAGTAAAAATACGCGGTTTCCGCATAGAGTTAGGCGAAATTGAAGCAATATTGAGCCAATATGTTGATGTACAAGCATCCTGTGTCATTGCCCGCGAAGATACCCCTGGCGATCAACGCTTAGTCGCTTACGTGGTAGCACATCAGGACTGTACACCCACAATCAGCGAACTGCAACAATTCCTCAAAGCACAGCTACCAGAGTACATGATACCCAGTGCTTTTGTGTTGCTGGAATCCTTACCACTGACTCCCAACGGCAAGGTAGATCGCCGCGCCCTACCAAAACCAGACTTAGACAGCACACTGCTAGAAAAATATGTAGCCCCGCGTACACCGATTGAGGAAATGCTGGTACAAATTTGGGCGCAAGTACTGAAAGTAGAACAAGTGGGCATTTATAATAACTTTTTTGAACTGGGGGGACACTCACTACTAGCAACGCAACTGCTTTCACGCATCCGCAACATTTTCAAAGTAGAATTACCATTGCGTGAGTTGTTTGCTACAGCAACAGTAGCTGAATTAGCGCAATCAATTGGGCGATCGCAGCAACAAGACTTAGAATTTTCTACAGCACCTATCGTACCAAGGGCAGAGAATGCAGAGTTACCACTGTCTTATGCTCAACAGCGCTTGTGGCTTTTAGACCAGTTAAACCCAAATAGCGCTTTTTACAATATACCCATAGCTTTGCGTATTGTTGGAACGCTCCATCAAACTGCCTTGGAACAAAGCTTACAAGAAATTATTCATCGCCACGAAGTCTTACATACCAACTTCATCGCAGTTGATGGAAAGCCTTCTCAAATAATTAAAAAACAGACGAATTGGACAGTCTCTGTTGTTGAGTTGCAACATCTGCCAAGCAGCGAACAAGAAATCGCCACACAGCAATTAGGGAAACAACAAGCTATTCAACCGTTTGATCTGGCTGATGAACCATTAGTCAGGGCAACATTAGTAATGCTGTCCGAGACAGAACACGTTTTATTACTGTGCATCCACCATATTGTCTCTGACGGTTGGTCAATGGGTGTGTTTGTTCAGGAGTTAGAAGCCCTGTACACTGCTTATTCTCAAGGTCAGCCGTCACCATTAGCACCACTACCAATTCAGTATGCAGATTTCGCCTTATGGCAGCGAAACTGGTTGCAAGGGGATGTATTACAAAGTCAACTGAGTTACTGGCAACAACAACTAGCAAACGCACCAGCTTTATTGTCCCTACCCACAGACCGCTCCAGACCTGCTGTGCAGACTGACAACGGAGCATATCAAGAGTTTGCACTGTCACAGAAGCTAACTGGTGAACTGGCACAACTGAGTCAGCAGCAAGGAGTCACCTTGTTTATGACACTGTTGGCAGCGTTTGATACGCTACTTTATCGCTACACTGGCACAGAAGACATTTTAGTGGGGTCGCCAATTGCTAACCGCGATCGCAGTGAAATTGAAGGGTTAATTGGCTTTTTTGTCAATACTTTAGTTATGCGTTCTAACTTGGCAGGCAACCCCAGTTTTAGCGAATTATTGACTCGTGTCCGTGAAATGGCGATGGAGGCATACTCTCATCAGCATTTGCCTTTTGAAATGTTGGTGGAAGTATTGCAGCCAGAACGGGATCTTAGCCATACACCACTGTTTCAGGTAATGTTTGCCCTCCAGAATGCGCCCATGTCTCAAGTAAAGATGACTGGGCTAACTGTCAGTCCATTCTCAATAAAAGGCGCAAATGCCAGGTTTGATTTAACTTTAATCATGCAGAACACTGCGACTGGACTTGTAGGGGTATGGGAATACAACACTGATTTGTTTGATGCTAGTACCATTGAGCGAATGACTGGTCATTTTGTGACATTGCTTGCAGGTATTATTGCTAATCCAGAACAGCAAATCTCACAATTGCCACTGCTGACACAATCGGAACAGCAAAAGTTACTTGTCGAGTGGAATGATACTCAAACTGAGTATCCCTGCGATCGGTGCATCCATGATTTGTTTGAAGAGCAGGTGGATCTGACACCCCATGCTGTGGCAGTGGAGTTTGAAAATCAACAACTTACTTACTATGAATTAAATTGTCGTGCTAACCAGTTAGCGCAATACTTGCGGTCTTTCGGTATAAAACCAGATATCTTGGTCGGGTTATGTGTAGAGCGTTCTTTAGAGATGATCGTAGGACTACTGGGAATTCTCAAAGCTGGTGGGGCTTATGTGCCAATTGACCCAGAGTATCCGACTGAGCGATTGAGCTTTATTTTAGAAGATGCTCAAATTTCAGTGTTGCTAACCCAGCAGTCACTCCTTGACAGACTACCTCAGCATCAAGCAAGACTTGTTTGTTTAGATACTGACGCTGAATTGATTTCTCAGTGCAGTCAGGACAATATTATCTCAGGCGTACAAGCGAATAACTTAGCTTATATAATTTATACTTCGGGTTCTACAGGTCAACCCAAGGGTATAGCCATGAATCAACTTGCCCTTAGCAATCTGATTCTGTGGCATCGGGAAAATCTGAAAATTTCTCGTGGAGCAAAAACCCTGCAATTTGCTTCTATTAGCTTTGATGTCTCCTTCCAAGAAATATTCACTACCTGGTGTTCTGGAGGCACATTATTCTTAATTGGGGAAGAATTACGCCGCGATGCCTCAGCTTTGTTAGGTTTTCTCCAACAAAAAGCAATTGAGAGAATGTTTCTCCCCTTTGTTGGTTTACAGCAACTAGCTGAAGTCGCTGTAAGTAGTGAATTAGTTAATAGTCATTTGAGGGAAATCATTACTGCTGGGGAACAGTTGCAGATTACTCCCGCTATTTCTCAATGGTTAAGCAAACTAAGTGATTGTAGTTTGCACAATCACTATGGGCCATCAGAGAGTCATTTAGCCACCAGTTTTACTTTGGCCGATTCGGTGGAGACTTGGCCGCTACTTCCTCCCATTGGGCAACCCATTGCTAACACACAAATTTACATTCTGGATAAGGATCTACAGCTAGTACCCATTGGTGTACCAGGAGAATTGCACATTGGTGGTGTCTCTTTGGCGCGAGGCTACATTAACCGACCAGAGTTAACACAACAGAAATTTATCTCCAACCCGTTTGATGAAACAGGAGGGAGTAAATTATATAAAACTGGGGATTTAGCACGCTATTTACCTGACGGGAACATCGAATCATTAGGGCGTATAGACAATCAAGTTAAAATTCGCGGTTTCCGCATTGAGTTGGGTGAAATTGAAGCAGTACTGAGCCAACTTGATGTGCAGGCAGCTTGTGTCATCGCCCGCGAAGACATTCCTGGAAACAAACGCCTTGTCGCCTATATTGTGCCCCAAAAAGATCGGACACTCACAGTAAGCGTTCTGCGTCGCTTCTTGAAGGAAAAGTTACCAGAGTATATGGTGCCAAGCGCAATAGTCATCCTAGAAGCTCTACCGCTTACCCCCAACGGGAAACTAGACCGCCGCGCTTTACCCATACCTGATTTACACAGCCAATTATTGGACAAATATGTTGCCCCACGTAACCCAATTGAAGAAATTCTGTCACTAATTTGGGCGCAAGTCCTAAAAGTAGAGCAAGTTGGCATATACGATAACTTCTTTGAACTTGGAGGACACTCGCTACTAGCAACGCAACTAGTCTCCCGCGTGCGTACCAGCTTAAAAATAGAACTACCATTGCGTAGCTTATTTGCTGCACCCACAGTTGCTGACTTGTCCCAAAATATTCAACGGTTGCAGCAACAGGGCTTAGAACTAACAGCATCAGCTATTTTACCAAGGGCAAGGGATGCAGAATTACCACTGTCTTATGCCCAAACACGGCTATGGTTTTTAGACAAGTTAAACCCGAACAGCGCCTTCTACAACATCCCCTTAGCTTTGCGTCTAGTGGGAACTCTTGAAGTTGCAGCCTTAGAACAAAGCTTACAAGAAATTATTCATCGCCACGAAGCCTTACACACCAACTTCATCACAGTTGATGGAAAACCAACGCAAATTATTCAAACAGAGACGAATTGGACTGTCTGTGTTGTTGACTTGCAGCATTTATCCACAGCCGAACAAGAAATTGCTTTGCAGCAATTAGCGCAACAACAAGCTATTCAACCTTATGACTTGGTAAAACAAGCACTGGTCAGGGCAACATTAATAGTGTTGTCCGAGACAGAAAACGCCTTATTAGTGTGTATGCACCATATTGTCTTTGATGGCTGGTCAATGGGTGTATTTGTTCAAGAACTAGCAGCGCTGTACAATGCTTATTCTCAAGGTCAATCCCCATCGTTAGCGTCACTGCCAATTCAGTACGCAGATTTTGCAATTTGGCAGCGAAACTGGTTGCAAGGAGATGTCTTACACAGCCAACTGAGTTATTGGCAACAACAACTAGCAAACGCACCAGCTTTATTATCCTTACCCACAGACCGACCCAGGCCATTTGTGCAGACTTTCTCTGGGGCATATCAAGAGTTTGCACTCTCAAAAGAGCTAACTAATGGCTTGACACAACTAAGTCAAAAACAAGGGGTGACTTTGTTTATGGCGTTGTTGGCAGCGTTTGATACGCTACTTTACCGCTATACAGGACAAGAAGATATATTGGTGGGTTCGCCAATTGCTAACCGCGATCGCAGTGAAATTGAAGGGTTAATTGGCTTTTTTGTCAACACTTTAGTCATGCGTACCGATTTGTCAGGCAATCCCAGTTTTAGCGAATTACTGACTCGTGTTCGAGAAGTGGCGTTGTCCGCATATACCCATCAAAATTTGCCTTTTGAAATGCTGGTGGAAGCATTGCAGCCAGAACGGGATCTCAGTCATACACCACTGTTTCAGGTGATGTTTTTCCTCCAGAATGCGCCCATGTCTGAAGTAGAGTTGACTGGATTAACTGTCACTCCATTAATGACAGAAGGCACAACGGCAAAGTTTGATTTAACTTTAATCATGCAGAACACCGAGACTGGGCTGGTGGGTGTTTGGGAATACAACACTGACTTGTTTGATGCCAGCACAATTAAGCGGATGAGTAGTCATTTTGTGACATTGCTTGAAGGCATTGTTACTAACCCGCAGCAGCAAATCTCACAATTGCCCCTGCTGACAGAAGTTGAGCAACGGCAGTTACTCGTTGAATGGAACGATACTCAGGCAGATTATCCTTCTGATAAGTGTATTCATCAGTTGTTTGAGGAGCAGGTTAAGCTGACACCCGATGCTGTAGCTGTGGTGTTTGAAAATCAACAACTGACTTACCACCAATTAAATTGTCGTGCTAACCAATTGGCTCATTACTTACGCTCATTGGGTGTAAAACCAGATGCGCTGGTGGGTATTTGTGTAGAACGTTCTTTAGATATGGTGGTCGGACTTTTGGGGATTCTCAAGGCAGGGGGAGCATACCTACCACTCGATCCAGAGTATCCTACTGAACGCTTGCACTTCATGCTAGAAGATGCTCAAGTTTCAGTGCTGCTGACTCAACAGCGACTGATTCAAAGACTTCCTGAATATCAAGCAAAACAAGTCTTTTTAGATGAAACCTGGGAACAAATTGCCCCAAACAATCAAGAGAACCCAACAACTGGAGTCAAAGCTTTTCATCTAGCTAATGTGATTTACACGTCAGGATCTACAGGTAGACCTAAAGGTGTCATGGTTGAGCATAAGGGACTATGCAACTTAGCTCAAGCTCAGATTCAGACTTTTGGCTTGACTTCGGATAGTCGCATTCTCCAATTTGCCTCCTTCAGTTTTGATGCTTCTATTTGGGAAGTCATCATGGCTCTGAGATCGGGTGCAACGCTGTACTTGGGAACAAAAGACTCTCTATTGCCAGGGAAACCATTAATTAAGCAATTACGCGATCGCTCCATTACCCATATCACACTACCACCATCGGTGTTAGCAGTTATGCTTGGGTCAGAACTTCCGGCATTGCAAACAATCATTGTCGCCGGAGAAGCTTGTCCGCCTGAATTAATCAGGCAATGGTCTGCTGGCAGAAACTTCTTCAACGCCTACGGGCCAACAGAAGCTACTGTCTGTGCCACGATTGGCAAAGCCACGCCAAAGGCGAACGCAAAATGCACTCAAGATGACGAGAAAATATCTATTGGTAGAGCGATCGCTAATACGCAAGTTTACATCTTAGACGAAAATTTACAACCAGTGCCTGTGGGTGTGCCAGGAGAGTTACATATCGGTGGTGTTGGGTTGGCAAGAGGTTATCTCAACCGTCCAGAACTAACGACTGAAAAATTTATCAGCAATCCCTTCCGAAGAAGCAGAGGGGCAGGGGAGCAGGGGAGCAGAGGGGATACAGAAGGGCAATCCTTTAATTCTGAACGCCTGTATAAAACCGGAGACTTAGCACGTTATTTACCCGATGGCAATATTGAATACCTGGGACGTATTGACAATCAGGTAAAAATTCGCGGCTTCCGCATCGAATTAGGTGAAATTGAAGCATTACTGAGCCAACATGCTGATGTGCAGATATGTTGTGTCATTGCTCGTGAAGAAACTCCAGGTAATAAGCGTTTAGTTGCTTATGTAGTGCCGCAAAAAGATGTGACACTCACAACGGGCGAACTGCGGCAGTTCCTTTCTAATAAACTGCCTGGGTATATGTTGCCAACTGCTTTTGTAATACTAGAGTCCTTCCCCCTGACACCCAACGGCAAAATAGACCGTCGCGCTCTGCCCGATCCCGATTTACAACGGGAACTGTCAGATTATGTCATGCCAAATACAGAAGTAGAAAGAATCATTGCTGGCATTTGGCAAAAAGCATTAGTAGTAGAAAAGGTAGGAATTTATAATAATTTCTTTGAGCTAGGAGGTCATTCGTTGCTACTAGTAAAAATTAATCAGCAATTGCAAGAAGAATTTGGTTTGGAACTGTCAATAGTTGATATGTTTAATTACCCAACTATACATAGCTTAAGCCAATATTTAATTACTAAAATCAACCAAGAAGATCCAATCAAACCAAATAACCATCGTTCTCAATCTCATAGTGAAATTAAATATTTAAAAAATCAACAGCTAGAATCAAGACAACAATATCGTTCTCAGAGAAAAAGGTAAAAATGACAATAGATTCAGTGGATAAAAATCATGAGTTTAACAATTCTGAAATAGCAATAATTGCTGTTGCGGGGAGATTTTCAGGCGCAAAAGATATTGAATCCTTTTGGCATAACTTGCGAGATGGTGTAGAATCTATCTCTTGGCTAACGGATGAAGAATTAATAAATTCTGGCGTTTCCCTAGATTTGCTGAATCATCCTAATTATGTAAAAGCTAGTTCTGTACTATCAGACATTGAATTGTTTGATGCAAATTTCTTTGCCTATAGCGCCAAAGAAGCTGAGTTAATAGATCCACAACAACGCCTATTTTTAGAGTTGGCTTGGGAAGCTGTAGAAAAAGCTGGTTATGACCCGCAAACCTACAATGGTTTAATCGGGGTTTATGGTGGTGTAGGGATGAGTAGGTATTTGCTGAATAATCTCTACCCTAATCATCAATTATTAGCAACAATTGACCCTATCCAATTAGGAATCTCCAACGATAAAGATTTTTTACCGACAAGAGTTGCATATAAACTAAACTTGACTGGCCCCGCAGTAAATGTGCAAACAGCGTGTTCTACTTCTTTAGTTGCTGTTCATGTAGCTTGTCAAAGTCTCTTAAATGGTGAATGTGACATAGCTTTAGCTGGTGGTGTTACTCTCAGTATTCCTCAGAAAATAGGGTATTTACATCAAGAGGGAATGATTCTCTCTCCTGATGGACACTGCCGTACTTTTGATGCTAAAGCACAAGGAACAATTGCCGGTAGCGGTGCTGGGATTGTGGTCTTGAAAAGATTAAAGGATGCAATTAGCGATCGCGACTACATCCATGCAATTATTAAAGGCTCGGCAATCAATAACGATGGCGCAATGAAAGTCGGTTACACTGCTCCTAGTGTTAGCGGTCAAGCAGCCGTGATTGGCGAAGCTCAAGCTTTAGCTGGTGTAGATGCCGAAACAATTTCCTACATCGAAGCTCATGGTACAGCTACACCTTTAGGCGACCCGATTGAAATTGCCGCTTTAACTCAAGCTTTTAATCAAACTACAGATAAAAAAGGTTTCTGCGCTATTGGTTCCTTAAAAACCAATTTGGGACATTTGGATACAGCAGCAGGCGTTGCAGGTTTGATTAAAACTGTATTAGCACTGCAACATAAAATGCTGCCTCCTAGTTTGCACTACCAGACACCTAATCCCAAAATTGATTTTGCCAACAGTCCTTTTTATGTGAATACAACCCTGACTGAATGGAAAACAAATAATACCCCTCGCCGTGCTGGAGTTAGTTCTTTTGGTATGGGAGGGACTAATGCTCATGTAA